>CAYOZR010000005.1:0-48210 GCA_964408555.1 uncultured Aestuariivirga sp. | reverse complement strand
GCGGCCGTAGAGGACATAGCTCGATCCCGCGCCAGACAGCGCATTCGGATCGGCGGACAATGCACCGACAATCACATCGACAAAGCCGTCGCCATTGACATCCCCGGCGCCGGCGGCCGAAAAGCCGCTGCTGTCAGCGGCCGCCACGCCGTCGAGGCGGAAACCGTTGCCACCATTGAGGGTGGAAAGATTGACGGCGGAGGCAAAGCCCGAAGCCTTGCCGAACACCACATAGCTCGATCCCGCGCCAGACAGCGCATTCGGATCGGCGTTAGGGGCACCGATCATCAGATCGGCGAAGCCGTCGCCATTGACATCTCCGGCACCGGCAGCGGAAAAGCCACTGTAGTCACTGGCCGCCACGCCGTCGAGGCGGAAACCGTTGCTGCCGTTAAGCGTCGAGAGATTGATCGCCGAGGCAAAGCCCGTGGCCTTGCCGAACACCACATAGCTCGATCCCGCGCCGGACTGCGCATTCGGATCGGCGAAACGGGCCCCGACAATCACATCGGCAAAGCCATCGCCATTGACATCTCCGGCACCGGCAGCGGAAAAGCCGCTGAAGTCAGCGGCCGTCACGCCGTCGAGGCGGAAGCCATTGCCGCCGTTGAGGGTGGAGAGAGCGATGGCCGAGGCAAAGCCCGCGGCCTTGCCGAACACCACATAGCTCGATCCCGCGGCAGACAGCGCATTCGGATCGGCCCCCAATGCCCCGATAATCACATCGGCGAAGCCGTCGCCATTGACATCCCCGGCGCCGGCGACGGAAATGCCGCTTAAGTCACTGGCCGCCACGCCGTCGAGGCGGAAACCATTGCCGCCGTTGAGGGTGGAGAGATTGACGGCCGAGGCAAAGCCCGAGGCTCTTCCGAACACCACATAGCTCGATCCCGCGTAAGATAGCGCATTCGGATCGGCGTTACGGGCACCGACGACCACATCGGCAAAGCCGTCGCCATTGACATCCCCGGCGCCGGCGACCGAAAAGCCGCTGTAGTCAGCGGCCGCCACGCCGTCGAGGCGGAAACCATTGCCGCCGTCGAGGCTGGAGAGAGCGATGGCGGAGGCAAAGCCGGAAGCCTTGCCGAACACCACATAGCTCGATCCAGAACTCGACCCGTGCGGATCGGCGTAATCGGCCCCGATAATCACATCGGCGAAACCGTCGCCATTGACATCCCCGGCGCCGGCCACCGAATAGCCGCTTAAGTCACCGGCCGCCACGCCGTCGAGGCGGAAACCATTGCCGCCGTTGAGGCTCGAGAGACTGAGGATGCCGCCGGCGAAGCCCGAAGCCTTGCCGAACACCACATAGCTCGATCCCGCGGCGGACAGCGCATTCGGATCGGCGGCAAAGGCCCCGATAATCAGGTCGGCAAAGCCGTCGCCATTGACATCCCCGGCGCTAGCGACTGAACGGCCGCTTCTGTCACCTGCCGCCGCACCGTCAAGGCGCACGCCGGTTGCAATATTGAGCGATGACAGGGCAATGACCGCGGCGAACTCGGACGCCGGGGCCGGCGCCGACAGCGCCGTCGATGCCAGCGCCGCCAATGCGCAGGCCGCGGCGCGCGACAATTTGGGCGGTACGGCCGGCTTGGCTTCTGCGATGGCGGTCATGCTTCATCTCCCTCGTGCGGGCCGGAATGGGCTGTCCAGGAATTGATTGGACAATATTCCTCGACAAAAGGCGAAGATCGGCGACAAATCACCCTAACTTTAAAGTACTATAGACACAATAGACGGCGAGCCGGGTTGCCCGGGTCCGCCGGAATGCGTGGCTCGGCACTTAACGGTTAAGGACAACCGACATGGCGAGGCCTTGAAGGAACTTTTGCCTGCTAAAGCCGCAGATAGTCCGCGGCGGCGAAGGCGTCCACCTGGATGGCGGCGTCCTGGGCCGCCACGGCAGCACCGATCTTATCGGCTTCTTCGGCATCGATGATACCGCCCGCGACGGCGCGCTCGATCAATGTGGCGGCGGGCCCGGGCGCCAGGCGGCCGTTGCGGGTGGCGTCCTTCAGTTTCTGCCGGGCGGCGCGGGCTAGCACGACAACGGCAAGGGCAGCCTCGATCCGTCCCAGTCCCGGTTCATCGGGGCCGGGCACGAAAATGTTACGGGTGAGCCGCCGCCGCATCTCGCCATCGTCGAGGAGGGCGCGCGCCAGGCCCGCGCCCAATTCATCGCGCGGCGGCCGGAAGCGGGCGCCAAGCGGGAAGATCAGGGCGCGCAGCAGCCAGGCCACCGGCCGGTTCGGCAGATTGTCGAGCACGCCTCCGAGCGCCTCCTGAATGTTCCAAAGCGCGAGATCGCAGCACCATGCGAGCAGCGGCCGGTCTTGCTCCGGCCTGCCGCCGGCGTGGAAGCGCCTGATCGAGGCCGAGGCGAGATACATCCAGGCCAGCGCGTCGGCGAACCGGCCGCTGATTTTCTCGCGCCGCTTGAGGGCGCCGCCCAGGGTGGCCAGTGCCGCGTCGGTGGCGAGCGCGAAGGCGGCACTCAGGCGCGTCAGGTGGCGGCAGTAATGGGCGACCGGTCCCTCTCCCGGAACTTGCGCGAGGCGGGAGCCGCTGGCGGCAAGGATGAAGGCGCGCCCGGCATTGCGGATGAGGAAGCCCGCATGTTTGGCCAGAACCGTGTCGAAGGCGGCCGCGTCGTTCGCCGCGATCGCCCGCATCTCCTCGCGCAGGTAGGGATGGCAGCGGATCGCGCCCTGGCCGAAGACGATCAGGGAGCGGGTCAGGATATTGGCGCCCTCGACGGTGATGGCGATGGGGGCGGCGGTATAGATGCGGGAGAGCACGTTGCGGGGGCCGCGGCAGATGCCGGCGCCGGCCGCCACATCCATGGCATCGCCGACGCGGGCGCGCATGGCCTCGGTGAGGTAAGCCTTGACCACGGCGGACAGCACCGCCGGTTTTTCCCCGGCATCGACGGCGCCGCAGGTGAGAGTGCGCGCCGCCTCCATCAGATAGGCATGGCCGGCAAGGCGGGCGAGCGGTTCCTCGATGCCCTCGAAGCGCCCGATCGGCATGCCGAACTGCTCGCGCAGCGAGGCATAGGCGCCCGAATAGCGCAGCGCCACTTCGACCGCGGCGACGGAGAGCGCGGGCAGCGAAATCGAGCGCCCGGCGGCGAGGCATTCCATCAGCATGCGCCAGCCCTGGCCGACGCCGCCGCGGCCGCCGATGACAAAGTCGAGCGGCACGAAGACGTTCGTGCCGGTGACCGGCCCAATGGGGAAGGGCACGCCCATGGGATCGTGCCGGCGGCCGATCTCGATGCCCGGCGTGTCGCGCGGAACGAGGGCGCAGGTGATGCCGGGATTCTTGGCGCCGCCCAGCAATCCATCCGGATCGTGCAGGTCGAAGGCAAGGCCGATCACGGTCGCGACCGGCGCCAGGGTAATGTAGCGCTTGTCGAAATCGATGCGGATGCCGAGAACTTTCTTGCCCCGGTGGGTGCCTTGGCAAACCACGCCGCGGCTGCGGCTTGAAGCGGCATCGCTGCCGGCATGGGGCTCGGTCAGGGCGAAGCAGGGGATGTCCTCGCCCGTGGCCAGGCGCGGCAGATAGTATTGGCGCTGCGCATCGGTGCCGTAATGCAGCAACAGCTCGGCCGGGCCCAGCGAGTTGGGCACCATGACGATGCAGGCGGCGGGAATGCTGCGGCTTGCGATTTTGGCGACTACGGCGGAATGGGCGAGAGCCGAAAAGCCGAGGCCGCCATAGGCCTCCGGTATCGCCATGCCGAAGAAGCCCTGGCGCTTGATGAACTCCCAGACTTCCGCCGGCAATTCGCGGGTCCGCGCCACCTGCCAGTCGTCGATCATGCGGCAGAGTTCCTCGACCGGTCCGTCGAGGAACTGGCGCTCGCGCTCGGAGAGCGGCCGCGGCGTGAAATCGAGAAGCTTGCGCCAGTCGGGCTTGCCGGAAAACAGTTCGCCGTCCCACCAGACGGTGCCGGCCTCGAGCGCGATCCGCTCGGTATCGCCCATCGGCGGCATGAAGGAGCGGGCGCGGCGCATGACCGGGGCCGACACAATCGGCTTGCGGATCGCCGGCACGAAGATGAGAGCGGCAAGGGCGAGGACGGCGAGCAGCAGAAATGTCATGGTCAATTCCGCAACGGCTTGCCGGTGGCGATCATGTGGGCGACGCGGGCCATGCTCGCCCGGTCGCGGGCAAGGGTGAGAAAGGCGCGGCGCTCCAGCGCCATCACGTCGTCCTCGGCAAGCGAGGCGGTCATGTCGGTATCGCCGCCGCTGAGCACATCGGCCAATTGTCCGCCGACAACCATGTCATGCGGCGTCGCCTTGCCGAGTTTGCGGAAACCGTCGAGGGCCAGCGACAGGGCGGCCTTGGCCGTCCGGCCGGGAAGCGACAGCCGCATCTCGGCGGGCGGCGCATAAGACGGCGCCAGCGCCAGAACCCTGGCCTTGGCATCGGCGAGCAGGCGGTCGCGGTTCATGGTGATGCCGTCGATGTCGCGTAGGAACATCAGCTCCCTGGCTTCCGCCGCCGATTTGGCGACACTTGCCATGGCGATGGTCTCGAAGCTCTTGATCACCGGCGGCATCGGGCCGAAGGGCGGCTTCCTCGCGGCGATGCGGCGCAGCAGCATTTCCTTGCAGCCGCCCCAGGCGGGCACCAGGCCGACACCGGTCTCGACCAGCCCCACATAGGTCTCCGCATGGGCCTGCACGGCGCTCGAATGCAAGAGCACTTCGCAGCCGCCGCCCAGCGCCAGGCCGGAGGGGGCGGCGACCACCGGGAAGGGCGCGTATTTGAGACGGGTGAAGACTTTCTGGCCGTGGCGCACCATGGCGCTGACGGCGAACCAGGCGTGAAATCGCGCGGCGATGAGCAGCAGGCCGATATTGGCGCCCACCGAAAAATTGCCGCCCTCATTATGGATGACGAGGCCCTTATAGCGGCCGGGGATCAGGCGGATCGCCTTGTCGATCATCATCAGGGTGAGCGGATTGAGGCTGTTCATCTTGCTGTGGAATTCGAGGCAGGCCACACCGTCGCCCACATCCCACAGGCTGGCGGAGCGGTTGCGCGCGAGGGGGCGCTCACGCCGCTTGATGTCGGAGAGCAGCACGACACCCTCGGTGCGGGCCACGCCGCGGTAATCGCCGGTCACCGTCAGATATTGCAGGCGGCCAGCCTCGGTGCGATAGAAGCTGCGTCCCTGCGCCGCCTGCAGGAGCGGCGGCACGGCAAGACCATCGGCGCGCAGCCGTTCGGCGAACCAATCCACGCCGAGCTTGTCGATCATCTCGAAGGGGCCGTATTGCCAATTGAAGCCGAGACGCATGGCGGCATCGACGGTGGCGATGTCATCGGCGATCTCGGGGACGAGTTGCGCGGCATAGGCGAGAAGCCGGGCCATCACCCACCACGCATAACGCCCGCCCGGGTCGGGGTGCTCGAAGAGGGCGCGAGGACCGCCGCTCTTGGCCTTGGCGACGCTCTCCAGTCGCGGCTTGCGGCTGGCGCGATAGGCGCCGGTGGCGAGATCGATCGCCTCCTTGACCTTGTCGCCGCCGTCCTGATTGAGGCGGTAGAAACCGCCCTTGCCCTTGCGGCCCGTGAGGCCCTTGGCGATCATGTCCTTGATCAAAGCGGGCTGGCGATTGACGGCGTGGAAGGCATCGTCCTTGGCGAGCGCTACCGAGAGGCTCGCCAGCACATGCGGCATGAGATCGATGCCGACCATGTCGAGCAGTCCGAACACACCGGTCTTGGGCGCGCCGATGGGGGCGCCCAGCACGGCATCGGCTTCCTCGACGGTCAGGCCTTCATCCATCGCCCGCGCCACGGCGCATTGCATCCAATAGATGCCGAGCCGGTTGGCGATGAAGCCCGGCGTATCCTTGCAGCGGATCGGCGTCTTGCCGAGGCGGAGATCGGCGAAGGTCTCGATTGCCGCGACCGCGTCGGCGCGAGTGGCAGGACCTGTGACGATCTCAAGCAGGCGCAGATAGCGCGGCGGATTGAAAAAGTGGGTGATCAGGAAGTCGCAGGCGAAAGACGCCGGCAAGCCCTCCACCAGAGTCGCGAGCCGGATGGTCGACGTGTTGGAGGAGACGATGGAGCCCGGCTTGCGGGCCCGGGCGATTTTCTCATAGAGGGCGCGCTTGGCGTCGGTGCGTTCGACGATGGCCTCGACGATCCAGTCGCAATCGGCGATTTCGGCCATGTCGTCGTCGATGCAATGGGGCGAGATGAGGGCGGCATTGTCGCGGTGCATGAGGGGCGCGGGGTCGGTGGTGAGCAATCGCGCGATGGCCGTCGTGGCGATGGCGCGCCGGTCCTGGCCCGCGGCGGGGGCGATATCGAAGAGGCGCACCGGCACACCGGCATTGGCGATCTGGGCGGCGATGCCCGCACCCATGACGCCGGCGCCGAACACCGCGGCTTTGCGGATTTCGATCATGCCACCGACTCGAGCACGGTGGCGATGCCCTGGCCGCCGCCGATGCACTGGGTGGCGAGAGCGAAACGCTTGCCTTCGCGGACCAAGAGGCTGGCGGCCTTGCCGGTGATGCGGGCGCCGCTGGCGCCCAAGGGATGGCCAAGTGCTATGGCGCCGCCGTCGAGATTGACTTTGGAGCGGTCGAGGCCGAGATCGCGCAGCACCGCCAGGCTTTGCGAGGCGAAGGCCTCGTTCAATTCGGCGATGTCGATATCCTTGATGGCGAGTCCGGCGCGCTCAAGCGCCTTGCGCGAGGCGGGCACCGGACCGATGCCCATGATCTCCGGCGCGCAGCCGGCAACCGCGATACCGCGGATGCGGGCGAGCGGCTTCAATGCCTTTTTCTTCGCATAGTCTTCGCTGCACACCAGCACGGCGGCAGCCCCGTCGGTGAGCGGCGAGGACGTGCCGGCGGTGACGCTGCCCTTGGCGTCGAAGGCGGGCTTGAGGGCGGCGAGGCCCGCAGCGGTGGTCTCCGCCCTGATGCAGCCATCGGCGCGGATCGTAGTGCCGTCCCGCTCGATCGGCACGATCTCGGCATCGAAGCGGCCTTTGGCCTGGGCGGCGGCGGCGCGCTGCTGGGAGGACAGCGCGAAGACTTCCTGTTCGGCGCGCGGGATTTTATATTTGGCCGCGACATTCTCGGCTGTCTCGCCCATCGCCATATAGGCCTGGGGATAACGCTCGTAGAGGCCGGGATGCGGCATCGGATTGAAGCCCATCATCGGAACCCGGCTCATCGACTCGACGCCGGCGCAGATGAAGGCCTCGCCGGCATTCATCTGGATGGCGCCCGCCGCCATGTGGATCGCATACATGGACGAACCGCAGAAGCGGTTGACCGTGGCGCCGGCCACCGATTGCGGCAGGCCGGCGAGAAACACCACGAGCCGCGCCATGTTGAAGCCCTGTTCGCCCTCCGGGAAAGCGCAGCCGAGGATCAGGTCCTCGATGTCGCCCGTGGCAACACCGGTTCTGGCGAGGAGGCCCTTGACCACTTGGGCGGCCAATTCGTCGGGGCGCACGGCGCGCAATTCGCCCTTGCCGGCGGGGGTGAAGGGCGACCGGACATAACCGGCGATCACGACATTCCTCATGGCTTCGATTGGCCTTCCTGTTTGCTATGCGTCGGCTTTCTGGACCGGGGCAACCGCCGCTCCGGTTTCGAGATCCTTCTTGGAAATCTTGCCCATGAAGGTGTGCGGCAGGCTGGCGCGGAACTCGATTAGGCGCGGCACCTCGAAGGGCGCCAGGTTTTCATTGAGAAATTTGTCCAATTCCGCCGGACTCAGCGTGGCGCCGTCGCGCAGCCTGACATAGGCCTTGACGATTTCGCCGCGATGGGCGTCGGCCACGCCGCGCACCGCCGCCTCGGCCACGGCGGGGTGCGCGAGGATCGCTTCCTCGACCAGGCTCGGATAGACGTTGAAGCCGCTCGACAGGATCAGGTCCTTGATGCGGTCGACGACATGGAGATAGCCGTCTTGGTCGAGATAGCCGACATCGCCGGTATGCAGCCGCCCGCCGCGGAAGGCATCGACATTCTCCTGGGCGCGATTGGCGTAGCCCGCCATGACCTGCGGGCCGGTCACGCAAATTTCGCCGGGCTCGCCCGGGCCGAGGAGCTGTTGCGGATCATCCAGCGCCACGATCTCGATCACCGTGCCGGGCAACGGCAGTCCGACCGAGCCGGGTTTGCCGCCGTCGAGCGGGTTGACCGTGCAGACGGGTCCCGCCTCGCTCAGGCCATAGCCCTCGATCAATTTGCAGCCCGCAAGCTTCTCGAAGCGCTGCTGGATAGCGGCGGAAAGCGGTGCTCCACCGGAAACGCAGAAGACGAGGCTGGAGAGATCGTATTTATCGACGTCGCGGTGCTCGATCAGGGCTGAAAACATGGTCGGCACGCCGATGAAGATCGCCGGCTTGTCGCGGTCGATGGCTTCGAGCACCTCCGCCGTGTGAAACTTGGCGAGGAGCAGCAGTTCGGCGCCGATCCACAGGCCGAGATTCATCACCGCCGTCATGCCGAAGGCATGGAACAGGGGCAGGGCGGCCAGCGATTTCTCCCGGCCGTGGACGATGCCGGGCGCCCACAGCGCAAGCTGCGCCGCATTGACATAGAGATTGGCGTGGGTGAGCTGGGCGCCCTTCGGAAATCCGGTGGTGCCGCCGGTATATTGCAGCACCGCGACCTCGGTCAGGGGATCGACGGTCACGGGCTTGTAGCGGCCATCGTTGGCGATCAGGCGTTCGAAGAAAACATGGCGGTCGTCCTCGGCGACATCGGCGGTCTCGCCATTCTTGAGGAAGCCGTAGACCAGTTTTTCGGTGAAGCGCAGCACGCCCTTCATCGGGCAGACGACGAGCCGCTCGAGACAGCCGCCTTCGCGGCTGAAACCGGTAACCTTGTCATAGAGGGCTTTGACGTCGAGGCTGACGAGAATGCGGGCGTCGGCGTCGATCACCAGACGCTCGATTTCGGCGCGCGAATAGAGCGGATTGATATTGACCACGATGCCGCCGGCCTTGAGCACGGCATAGAAGCAGATGACCGCGTAAGGGCAATTGGGCAGCATGAGGGCGACCTTGATGCCGCGGCGCACGCCGAGTCCCTGAAAGCCCTTGGCCGCCCGGTCCACCAGCTTCCCCACTTCGCGATAGCTGTAATGCTTGCCGCGGAAATTCAGGCAGTTTCGGGCGGCGTGATTTGTCACCGCCGTGTCGAACAGTTCGGTGAGCGGCCTGGGCGCGATGGCGGCGTGCCAGTCGACGTTGGCGGGATAGGATTTCTCCCACGGATAGGGCTCTTTGGCTGGCGGTGGCGCCGCCGGAGGGCGCTTCAGCCAGCCGAGATACGGCGCCAGCGCCTGGGCCACGACCGCGCCGATCCCGGGCAAGGGATTGCCGATGGGCATGGCGGGCATCGCCGCCGGTACTTGCAGAGGGGCAAACGCATCGAGCAGCGCGACGACAAGCGATTGGACGCCATCCACATCGTCGTGCAGGATGTCGTGGCGCCGGGCGGCGATCATGTGCAGCGACTTCTCCGCCGATCCGATCTTGCGGTGAATGAGGCGGGCGCTGTCGGGATCGGCGACCGGATCGTCCGTGGCCTGAACAATATGCACGGGGCAGATTATATCGGGCAGGCGCCGTTCCAGCTCGTCGGCCGCCTTGCGCAGCTCGACCAGGCCGCGCACCGGCGTGTGGCGGTACTCGATGTCCGGATGTTCCGGTTCGGCAAGGTGAAACGGCTTGATGCCGTCCTCGGCATAGACCCATTCGGCCAGCCGGTTGATGCCATGAATGAGCGGCGCGTAGGCGAGATTGGGTTCGCGGAATTTTATCGGGGCCGATACCGCCACCACGCCGGCAAGGCCCGGGGGCCGCGCGGCGGCCAATTGCAGGGCAAGCGAGGCGCCGGTGGCGAAGCCGGCCAGCAACACATCGTGGCCCAAATGCGACATGATCTCAAAGCCGCGCCGCACCGAGGCGAGCCAGTCCTGCCAGTTGCGCTCGCGCAAGTCCCAGGGCGATGTGCCATGGCCCTTGAGCCTGACGCCCAGCACCGGATGGCCGCCACCGGCGAGACGTTCTCCGAGCCCCTTGAGCGCGGCGGGCGAAGAGAGAAAGCCATGCACCAGAACGACACCCGGTTTGCTGGGCCGCTGCGGGAGCAGTAGAAAGGGGTAGCCGTTCTCGCGCACCGGCTCCATGCCGTTGACGGCGGCGTGACGGGGCTGCGCATGTTTCTGCTTGCTTTGGGCGTGGGCGCGCAGCTCGTCGTCGAAGAGCAACTGCGCCAGTTCCGCGCCTTCGGCCGGCCGGGCGCGATCGACGATGCCGCACACGGCGCCGAGCGAAGCGATTTCATTGGCATAGACGCGCACCACATTTTCAAGGCGCGGATCGCCGCCGCCATTGCCGCCGGAAAGCGCCGGCAGCAGGCGGTAGCGCTCCGCCTCGGCGGCGATGAGGCCGGACGCCATGGCGGTTTCGAGGAACTGGGCGAAGAGCGCATTGCTGCCGTCGTGCACGCCGTCATAGGCCTCGGGCTCGGCGAGGCTGCGGTGCAGATGAACGCCGGGCAGTTTCTGCACGTCCTTGAGAATGCGGTAGAGCAGGCGGTGGAAGCGGGTGCGGGTGACTTCGGTTTCGCCGCTGGCGTAGAGGCGCAGGATCAGGCGCGAGGCGAGGTGATTGAGGTTGACGGTGACCTGGGCGTACATCTCCGCCATGCACAGGTCGCGAAGCTGGCGGGTCTTGCGGCGCATGGTCATGGCGGCGATGCGATCGATCCAGCCATCCGCCTTGTCCTTGAGGCCGAAGAGATCGGGCAGGCTATCGATCTGCTCGAAGGCGCGCGCCAGAATCATCCGGTCGGCCGCGTTCCAGGTGAGACCGGGATCGACCGGCCGGCCGAGACGGATGTCCATGTCGGTGTGGCGGAGGATGAGATTGCCTTCGACCAGCAATTCTTCCCTCATCTGTTCGCCGATGCCGCCGGAGAAGAATTCGGCCGTCCGGCGCAGGATGTTGTCGCCGATGTGGAGGGGATAGAAGGTGATGTTGCCGGGCACGATCAGGGTCGGCTTCCGCGCCGCGGCGATCAGCGCCCCGCTGTCGGCAAGGCCGAGCGCCGCGACCCAGCGGCCGAGCCGCGCGGTGTCGCCGGCCTCGTGCACCGAGAGAATGCGTTTCTTGAAAGTCTCAAGCACCAGCGCCAAGGCGGCGGCACCCTGGCGATGACGGGCGGTTTCGCGCAATACCGGCCAGATGCCGGAAGGCGCGAAGATGCCGCGATCCTTGATCATCGAACCTTCCGGAAAGAACATCACCTTGCGGCCGCGCAGGATTTCGGCGGCGAGGAACGGCAGAAGCCCCGGATGGGTGTTGGGAACCGCGCCGCAGCTCCGCAGGAATTTGGCGAACTGGCCGCCGCCCGCAAACAGTTCGTGGGTCGCCACGCAGCGGCAATAGGCGCCGGTGGCCTGATAAATGAAATATTGCGGAACGATGGTTTCGAAGCGGGCGAAATGGTTGAACAGGAAAATCTGGCCGGCCGCGATCGAGCTTTCGCCGCCATGCAGCTTGATGTCGATGCCGAGGCGCTTGCGCAGCAACGAAAAGGCCCGGACGCACCATTGATAGCGCGCCTCGTTGATCAGGAATTCGGAGCTGCCGCTCATCGCTTCGCGCTTGGTCACCTTTCCTTAATAGTCTAGGGCAAGTGTGCTAATAGTTCATTGCCCAATTGCGGCGTCCGCAAGACGGGGGGCAAGCTTGACGCAAGCCTCGCCGCGGCAGGGAGAGCGATGCCACCCCGGCAGCCCATTTCGGTTTTCGACAGCCATGAGGTGGCCAACCAGCCGCCGGTGCTGACCGATTACAATCTGTTCGACAGCGATCCCGTCCTCGGCGCCGCCGTGGCGCGGGAAGGCGCGGGCTGGGCGGCGCAGAAGCTTCATAATTTCGGCGCAGCACTCGGAACCGAGCATGTGGCCGAACTGGCGGAGGCGGCCAACCGCTACCCGCCCGAGCTTCGCGCCTTCGATCCCTCCGGCCGCCGCATCGACGAGGTCTCCTACCATCCCGCCTATCACGAGCTGATGCAGCTCGCCATGACCCACGAGGTGCATTCGATCGCCTGGACGGCGGCCGAGCCCGGCGGCCATGTGGCGCATATGGGGCTCGAATATCTGCTAATCCAGGCGGAAGCCGGCGTGTGCTGTCCGATCACCATGACCTATGCGGCGGTGCCGGCGCTCAAACATCATCCGCGGGCTGACGAATGGCTGAAGCGCGTCACCGCCGCGGCTTACGATCCGCGCTGCATCCCCGCGGCGGAAAAGACCGGCCTCACCATCGGCATGGCGATGACCGAGAAGCAGGGCGGCTCGGATGTGCGCAGCAATACGACACGGGCGCGGGCGCTGGGAGGCGGCTGGTTCGAATTGACCGGCCACAAATGGTTCTGCTCGGCACCCATGTCGGATGCGTTCCTGACGCTGGCCTACAGCGAGGCGGGGCTGTCCTGTTTCCTCTTGCCGCGCTGGCGCCCCGACGGCAGCCGCAATCCGTTCCTCATCCAAAGGCTCAAGGACAAGCTCGGCGACCGCTCCAATGCCTCGGCAGAGATCGAGTACAAGCAGAGCTGGGCCGAGCTTATCGGCGAAGAGGGGCAGGGGGTGCGCGTCATCCTCGAGATGGTGCATCACACCCGCCTCGATACGGCGGTGGCGGCGGCCGGCATGATGCGGGCGGGCGTGGTGCGGGCGGTGCATCACGCGAGCCACCGCAGCGCCTTCCAGAAGCGGCTCATCGATCAGCCCTTGATGCGCAATGTGCTGGCCGATCTCGTGGTCGAATGGCTGGCGGCGACGCTGCTCACGGCGCGGGTTGCCCGCAGCTACGGCGAGGAGGCCTCCGAGCCGTTTGCGCGCATCGCCGTGGCGATCGCCAAATACTGGCTCAACAAAAGGCTGCCGGCCCATGTCTGCGAGGCGCTCGAATGCCATGGCGGCTCGGGCTATGTGGAGGACTCGCCGATGCCGCGGCTCTACCGCCAGGCGCCGGTCAACGGCATCTGGGAAGGCTCGGGCAATGTCATCTGCCTCGATGTGCTGCGCAGCCTGGAGCGCGAGCCCGCCGCGGCGGAGGCGCTGTTGGCGGAATTGGCCGCGGCGCGTGGCGGCGACAAGCGGCTGGATCGGACCGTCGCGCGGTTGCGGGACGAGCTCCGCGATCCGGCGGAGCGGCAAACGCGGGCCCGGCGGATTGTGGGATCGATGGCGGTTGCCTTGCAGGCATCGCTGCTGGTGCGGCACGGACCCACCGCCGTGGCGGACGCCTTCTGCGCCTCGCGCCTCGACCATGATTGGGGCGGCGCCTACGGCACGCTGCCCGCGGGCGCCGCCTTCGACGACATCATCCGGCTTGGGAAGATTGCCGGTTAGCCTCAATCGTTGAACTGCACCTCGTCGACGAGGCGGGCGGCGGCGGGCTCGAGCCTGGCGATTTCGGCGACGTTCAGGGTATCGGGGGTGAAGCTGCCCCAGGAGCGGACGATCTCGGCCGCCGGCACCGCCGGGTTGACCGGATATTCGAAATTGCCGTCGGCATAGAGGCGCTGGGCTTCGTCGCCGGCCAGGAATTCCATGAGCTTCAGGGCATTGTCGCGGTTCGGCGCATGCTTGGCCATGAGCATGCCGGAGATGTTCACGTGCGTGCCGAAATCGGGCGAGGCGGGGAAGACGATGCGCAGCGACTTGGCCCATTGCTTCTGCTCGGGCTCCTCGCCGTTGGTTAGCATGATGCCCATGTAATAAGTGTTGGCGATGGCGAGATCGCATTCGCCGGAATAGACGCTCTTGGCCTGGGCGCGGTCGTTGCCGCTGGGCTTGATGGCGAGATTGGCCTTGAGGCCTCTAAGCCACTGGCGCGCGGCGGCTTCGCCCTTGTGGGCGATCATCGCCGCGATGAGGCCGAGGTTGTAGGGGTGATTGCCGGGGCGGATGCAGATTTTGCCTTGCCATTTCGGATCGGCGAGTTCCTCGTAGGAGATCGCGTCCTGGGTGACACGGGCGGCGGAGGCATAGACGACGCGGGCCCGCATGGTGAGGCCGAACCACAGGTTTGCCGGATCGCGCAGATTGGCGGGAACGTGATCGCGAATGGCGGCGCTGTCGACCGGCTGGGCGGCCTGGCGCGCCGCCGCCTCGACGAGGCGCCCGACATCGGCCGAGAGCAGCACATCGGCCGGGCTGTTGCGGCCTTCCTGGACCAGCCGTTCCACCAGGCCGTCTTCGGCGAAGATGGTCTTCACCTCGATTCCGGTCTTTTGGGTGAAGGCGGCGAACAGCGGATCGATCAGGGCCGGCTGGCGGTAGGAATAGACATTGACGGTGCCGGCGGCGCGGGCGGCCGGGATCGCGGCGAAGGTCGCGGCGGCGGCGGCCAGAAAGCCGCGGCGGGAAAGCGTCATTGCGGGTCTCCTGCGGGTTCATTGACGGTGACGGCCAAGCCCTATCGCGATTTCAAAGTCCGCGTCAAGAGAAACCGACTAAATTACTCGGATTTAGAATCGTTCGAAACTGCGGCCGGTAATTGCGGCTTTTCCGGCATTCGCCGGACGGGCGCTTGCACGCGCCGTCAAATCGCGGCAAAAGCCGCCTCACCGGAGACGTGGCCGAGAGGCTGAAGGCGGCGGTTTGCTAAACCGTTATACGCTGTAAAGGCGTATCGAGGGTTCGAATCCCTCCGTCTCCGCCATCTAACATATTGATATAGCTCATAAAATCGTCTTTTGAGTCAGTATTCGAACTCTGCCCGACATATCCGGGGGTTACGCCGCTTGCCGATCTTGGGCTTGGATGTGAATACGCCCCGAACCATGACCCTACCCGTGGGGTTCCATAGCCAACCAATTTTATTGGATAATAGCGGATTTGGGTGGGGTCATGTCGCGCGACGGGTAACCCTGCCACTGAATTCGCTGGGCGACGACAATCGACGGCTTACGCAGATTTCAGGAGGGGTCGTGCTTCGACGCAATTTCACCGTGTCTGCGCCATGTCCAAGACTTTGCCCGTCGCCAAAGAGATTCATTGACGGAGTTCACTGCGGAAATTGCGCCCCGCCTCGGCCGGGCGAAGAGGGAATGTTCCCGCCAATCGGGTCCGTCGAGAGAGGATCGCATGCTTGAAGCCTTCGGCCTCCGGGAACTCGTAGACCTCGGGGTTCGCGAAGTCGGCATCGGCGCGGAAGTAGCGGCGCTTAAACTGGCCCCGATGGCGGACCACGACCGGTTCGAGCACGTCCGTCAAGCCGTCCGCCGAATGGACGTTGCCGGAACGCAGCGCGCCGCGTTCCAGGCCGCCGAACTGGTCGAGCACGATGCCGTTCGGCGGCGGGCGGTCATGCACACGATCGATCCAATGACCGGAGAGATCGGCGCTTGACATCGCTGTAAGTCCCTGTGACATTTGAAAATGGTAGCACCGAAGAAACTGATAGGTTCCTTGCTCCCCATTAAAACCAAACAAAAAAATGATGTCCAAGGATCAATGGGAAACGCCGTCGGCATTATCGCCAATCCTGTGTCTGCGCGCGACATCCGGAGGGTGATCGCCAACGCGACCGCGTTGCAGATAACGGACCGCGCCAATATCGTGTTGCGCGTTTTGTCCTGCCTCAACGCCTGCGGCGTGCACAAGGCCTACATGATGCCGGAGAACGGCGGCATCAGGCATCATGTGCGCCGCGGTATCGACCGGGCGGAGAACCAGGGCCTCAAGCATTTCCCGCGACTCGAATATCTCGACTACAAGATATCGGGCACCGTCGACGACACATTCCGCGCCGCGCGTATGATGCGGGAACTGGGAGTCTCGGCCATCGTCGTGCTCGGCGGCGACGGCACACACCGTGCGGTGGTCTCGGCCTGCGGCGATATTCCGATCGCCGGCATCTCGACGGGCACCAACAACGCCTTTCCAGAGCACCGCGAGCCGACCATCACCGGCCTTGCGGTCGGACTTGCGGTGAGCGGCAAGGTTCCGGCGCGCACCGCTTTCTTGCCCAACAAGAAACTCGTGGTGACGATTAACGATCGCGAGGAGATCGCACTCGTCGATGTGGCGGTGGTCACCGACCGCTATATCGGGGCGCGGGCGCTGTGGCGCACCGAGACGTTCCGTGAGCTGTTCGTTACCTTCGCCGATCCGGAAGTGATCGGCATGTCGGCGATTGCGGGTCTTCTCAAGCCCGTGACGCGTCTCGACAAGCATGGGCTGCATGTCCGCCTCGGCACCGATGAAGAGGCGAAGATCACGCTCGATACGCCCATCGCTCCAGGCTACATACGCGGCATCGGCATCCGCGGCTATCGCGCCATGCCGGTGAAGAAGAAATTCCGGCCCGAGATCGAAGACGGGTCCATCGCCCTCGACGGCGAGCGCGAGCTGTCGTTCTCGCACGGCGACGAGGTCACCATCGAACTGGTGCCCAACGCCTTCAAGACCGTGAATGTGAGCGCCTGCATGCAATATGCGGCCAAGCACGGCCTCATGCGCGTGAATTCGAAAGCGTAACCAACAACCACCGGGAGGAATCTCATGACGACCGCAAGTGCAAAAAAGACGACGGCAAAGAGTTCGGAAACCTCGGGCATCTTCCCTCTCGACAAGCCGCATCTGCTGCAGTCCTACCGGACGATGCGTACCATCCGTGAGTTTGAGGAACGCCTTCACGCGGATTTCGCCAACGGCGACATTCCGGGCTTTGTCCATCTCTATGCGGGTGAAGAAGCCTCCGGCACGGGCATCATGATGCATCTGCAGGATAAGGACCGTATTGCATCCACGCATCGCGGCCACGGCCATTGCATCGCCAAGGGTGTGGACCCAAGGGCCATGATGGCGGAAATCCACGGCAAGGCGACCGGCTCGTGTCGCGGCAAGGGCGGCTCCATGCACATCGCCGACCTCTCGAAGGGCATGATGGGCGCGAACGGCATTCTCGGCGCGGGCGCGCCGCTCATCTGCGGCGCCGCGCTCGCCGCCAAATATCGCGGCGACGGGGCGGTCGGCATTTCCTTCGTCGGTGACGGTGCCTCGAACCAGGGCACCTTCCTCGAAAGCCTCAACCTCGCCGCGGTGTGGAACCTTCCCGCGATCTTCGTGGTGGAGAACAACGGCTATGCGGAATCGACCTCGCGCGACTACGCGGTCGCCGTCGACTCCTACGTCGACCGTGCCGCGGGCTTCGGCCTGCCCGGCGTGACCGTCGACGGTCTCGACTTCTTCGCCGTATACGAGGCGGCCGGCGAGATCATCAAGCGGGCTCGTGAAGGCGGCGGTCCCGCGCTTCTCGAGTGCAAGATGATCCGCATGTTCGGCCATTTCGAAGGTGACCAGCAGACCTACCGCGCCAAGGGCGAGGTCGAGAACATCCGCGCCAACAAGGACTGCATCAAGATCTTCTCCGACCGCGTCGTCGGGGCGGGCGTCGTCAGCCGCTCCGAACTCGACGCGATCGACCGCGAGGTCGCGGCCCTCATCCAGGAGGCGGTCGTCTATGCCAAGTCGTCGCCGCTGCCTTCGGCGGCCGACCTCACCAACGATGTCTATGTCAGCTATTGATCGCAGGGGAGTACACAACAATGGCACGTAAAATCAGCATGCGTCAGGCGATCAACGAAGCGCTTGACCAGGAAATGACCCGCGATCCCTCGGTGATCGTGATGGGCGAGGACATCGTCGGCGGCTCCGGCGCCCACGGCGATGAGGATGCCTGGGGCGGCGTTCTCGGCGTCACCAAGGGGCTGCACGCCAAGCATCGCGGCAGGCTTCTCGACACGCCGCTGTCGGAATCGGCCTATATCGGCGCCGCCATCGGTGCCGCTGCCTGCGGCATGCGGCCGGTCGCGGAACTCATGTTCCTCGACTTCATGGGCGTCTGCTTCGACCAGATATTCAATCAGGCGGCGAAATTCAGATACATGTTCGGCGGCAAGGCGGAAACGCCGGTGGTGATCCGCGCCATGGTGGGGGCCGGCTTCCGCGCCGCCGCCCAGCATTCGCAGATGCTGACGCCGCTCTTCACCCACATCCCGGGCCTCAAGGTGGTCTGCCCGTCCAATGCCTATGATGCCAAGGGCCTGCTCATCCAGTCGATCCGCGACAACGATCCGGTGATCTTCTGCGAGCACAAGAACCTCTACGGTAACGAGACGGATGTGCCGGCGGAGTCCTATACGATCCCATTCGGCGAAGCCAATGTGGTCCGTGAGGGCAAGCACTGCACCATCGTGACCTACGGCATGATGGTCCACCGGGCCATGGACGCGGCGGCCGATCTCGCCAAGAGCGGCACCGAGTGCGAGGTCGTCGATCTGCGCACGCTATCGCCGATCGACTGGGATACGGTGATCGACAGCGTCTCGAACACCGGACGCCTGGTCTGCGTCGATGAAGCCAATCCGCGCTGCTCGATTGCTTCCGACGTCTCCGCCATGGTGGCGCAGGAATGTTTCAAGGCGCTGAAGGGCCCGATCCAGATGGTGACGGCGCCGCATACACCGGTTCCGTTCTCGCCGGTGCTGGAAGACCTCTACATCCCCTCGGCTTCAGGCATCGCCGCGGCCGTCAAGAAGACCATGGCGCACTGAGGTAAGGTTATGACAGACACGCGCATTGTGCCCATCGTCATGCCCAAGTGGGGCCTCTCCATGCAGGAGGGGAAGGTGACGGGGTGGCTCATCCAGGACGGGACGAAGATCAATGCCGGCGACGCGATCCTCGAGGTCGAGACCGACAAGATCGCGGGCTCCGTCGAAGCTTCCGAGACGGGCGTCCTAAGACGCCGCGTCGGCGAAGCCGACACGATCTATCCGGTGAAGGCGCTGCTCGGCGTCATCGCCGATTCTGCCATCCCCGATTCCGAAATCGACGCTTATATCGCCTCCTATGTGATGCCCGCCGCCGATGAGGGCGAGGAAGAGCAGGGGCCGAAATACGAGTTCGCCGACACGCCGGCGGGCAGTCTCCGCTATGCCAAGCGCGGCAGCGGCGGCGAGACCGTCATCCTGATCCACGGATTCGGCGGCGATATCGACAACTGGCTGTTCAACATCGAGGCGCTTGCCGAGACGGCGACGGTCTACGCCCTCGATCTTCCCGGTCACGGCCAGTCGGTGAAATCGCTGGCGAAGCCCGGCCTTGCGTCCCTGACCTCGGCGCTCGCCGGATTCATGGCCAAGCTCGACATCGGAAGTGCCCATCTCGTGGGCCATTCCATGGGTGGCGCCATCGCCATGCAGATGGCGGCCGATCATCCCAAAAAGGTGAAGTCGCTCACCCTCATCTGCTCGACGGGCCTTGGGCCGGAGATCGGCGACTATGTCGAGAACTTCACCGCCGCGCGGGGCCGCAAGGACCTGAAGCCAGTTCTCGAGACGCTGTTTGCCGACAAGAGCCTGGTCAGCCGCCAGCTCGTCGACGACGTGCTGAAATACAAGCGCCTCGACGGCGTGGAGGGTCTGCTGAAGCAGCTCACCGAGGCGCTCTTCGGCGGCGGCAAGCAGCACGATGCGCCGGGCGCCAAGCTGGCGGGCAAGCTGCCTCCGGCGCTCGTCATCTGGGGCAAGGAGGATCGGGTGATCCCGGCGGCCCATGCCGGCAAGCTTGCCGGGGCCAAGGTGCATGTTATCGAGAATGCCGGCCACATGGTGTATATGGAAAAGGCCGGCGAGGTGAACGCGCTGATCAAGAACCATATCGCGGGGCGCTGACGAAAAGGCGGCGGCCTGGCGATTAACCGAACTCTAGCTGGAGGAGAACAGAACGACGGGAAACGGCAGTGCTTGATCGAGATGAGGGAGGCCCGGTGCCGGGGCATCGCATCCTCCATTCTCGGCCGAACGGGCATGAACAATGAAATGGGAGTGAAACAAAATGTTCTCGATACCGAAAAACGCAATCTATGAGCGCGTGAGCCGGCGCAAGTTCTTGGAACTGGGCGGCGGCGCCGCATCGGCCTTGGGCGCCGGCTCGATGACGCTCGGACTTGGCTCCACCATCACGATTAGCCGCGTGCAGGCCGCCTCGTCGGACGACGCGAAGTGGAAACAGTATTCGGGTTCGAAGCTCGTTTTCATGTCGGAGAACACGCCGCCGTCCTTCGCCATCCGCGACAACATCAAGACCTTCCAGGATCTCACCGGCATCGAGGTCACCATCCTGACCGACGACCTGCCGGTGGTGCAGCAGAAGGTCGGCATCGACCTGCGCGGCGGCAAGGCCGACTATGTGCTGAACTATGTGCAGGACAAGCCCATCGGCGCGCCCTTTGCCGATTTCTACGCCGACATGACGCCGATGTTCGGCGACAATACGCTGCCGCAGGATCCGGACGGCTACGGCGACGACGCCTGGTACGAGAACTTCCTCTCGGCCTGCGGACGCTTCTATCAAGAAGGCAAGATCATAGCGCTTCCCTATGACTGTGCGGTCGCTTGCACCTTCTACCGCCAGGATCTGTACGAGGCGAACTCCAAGGACTTCGAGGCCGAATACGGCTACCGCCTCGAGTTCACCAAGGACACGACCTGGAAGAACGTGACCGACATGGCCGCTTTCTTCAAGAAAGCCAAGGAAGCCGGCAAGGACGTGCCCTACGGCTACGCCCAGCACATGGGCTCTTTCGCCTGGACGACGCAGCTCGACATCCAGCGCTTCCTCTTCGCCAACGGCCGCTGGATCGACTGGAATATCGACGACAAGCTGGGATCGAAAACCCCGGGCAAGACCAACTGGGGCGACGAGCAGTCGGTCCTGATGATGACGAAGTTCAAGGAACTGGCGGATGTCTGCCATCCCGACAACCTGGCCAACGGCACGCTCGAACTGAACACCGTCTATCAGTCCGGCAACATCGCGATGCAGACGCAGTATCACGAGTTTGCCGCCTCGATCGAGGACGAGTCGAAGTCGCGCGCGGCCGGCGGCAAAACCGCCTATGCGCCGTGCCCGAAGGGCGATCCGGCCTGGATCAAGAACGGCGGCGAAGCGGTCAACGGCACCAACTGCGGCATCGGCGGCATCGGCATCAACGGCAACGCGTCGGAAGATCTGAAACGCGCGGCCTACATCTTCGCCATCTGGTCGGTGTCGCGCGAGAACCAGTTCAGCGTGCTCAAGGGCCTCGGCGGCACGCCGACCCGCAAGTCCGTGCTCGCGATGGACGAGGTCAAGAAGGCGCGTCAGCGGCCGACCACCATGCCGAACGCGCTCACCTTCGACGCCGTCTACGACTACGGCATCAAGGATCCGCATTTCGTGCTGGGCCCGAAGATTCCCCAAGCCAACGAGTATCATTCGATTCTCGCGGCCGAGGTGCAGAAATGCCTCTCCAGCGAACTTTCGCCGGAAGAGGCCTGCAAGTCGATTCAAACGCAGCTCGACGAGTTGCACGGCGCCGGCTGAGGCGCCGTATCGCAACAAGGACTCCAGCGGCCGGCAACGGCCGCTGGATACCCAAGGATTTGCAGGGCGTCACCATGACAGCAGCCGACACCGGCAGGACCGCGACCGGCACGAGCGACAGCGGCAAGCCCGCCAGGGGCGCAAAGCTTTTCCGGGTGCGCCAGATTCGGGACAGCGTCGAGACGCGGCCCGTGTCCATCGTCACGGCGGAGCCCGCCTCTCTCAACCCCATGCCATCCAAAAGCTATTATTTCTGGCTGATGGCGCCGGCGATCGCGCTTCTCGCCTTCATCTCGCTCTATCCCTTTTTCTGGATGATCTACATGAGTCTCCACGAGGTGGAGATCGGCAGCGCGGTGTGGAACGATTTCGGCAATTTCATCAAGCTCGCCGGCGACTCGCGTTTTCTCAAGGGCTGGATGCTCCTGTTCCAGTACAGTGTCATGTGCCTGGTGCTACAGATCGGCATCGGCGTGTTCCTCGCGGTGGCGCTCGACGGCGCCCGTTTTGAAAAAGTCCTGGTGACCACGCTGCTCATGCCGATGATGATGGCGCCCATCGTCGCCGGCATGGTCTGGTACTTCCTCTACAACGGTACGTTCGGCTGGTATCACTGGCTGCTGCAAAGTGCCGGCATTCTCGGTGCGAAGTCCATTCTCGGCAGCCCCGATACGGCGATGATCGGCATCGTCATTGTCGATGTATGGCAATGGACGCCGCTCATCACCCTGATCACGCTGGCCGGCCTCAAGCGCGTGCCGCAGGATCAGATTGAAGCCAACATGGTCGACGGCGCGTCGCCGCTGCGCAATTTCATCTCGGTGACGCTGCCCAATCTCTATCCGGTGCTGCTCATCGCCATCATGCTGCGCTTCATGGACAATTTCCGCTTTATCGACTCCGCTCTGGTGCTGACCGGCGGCGGGCCGGGGAACGCCACGAAGATTCTGCCCATCTATCTCTTCGAGGTGTCGTTCAAGTTCTTCAAGCTCGGCCGCGGTGCCGCCATCGCGCTCACGCTACTCGTCGTGACCATCGTCCTCGGCATGATCCTGGTGAAAGTGTTCGACCGGCAGCAGCCGAAGAGAGCCTGACGAGTCAAGGAAACAACCCACATGGCCTCCCGCCAAGCTGTCCAGTACGAAACGCCACTCAGCAAGTTGTTCAGGTGGTTTTGCGCCGTGTTCATCGCGCTTTATCTGGTGTGGACGCTGCTGCCGATCCTCGTGATGTTCATGTCTTCCTTCAAGGATCTGCTTGAGGCCTTCAAGATTCCCGCCGTCGGCGACTGGGCCGGAGTCTGGGTGTTCTTCGATTTCACGCCGACGCTCAAACACTACAAGGATCTGTTCCTTAACCTCGACTTCAGCCGCTACATGGCCAACAGCCTGGTGGCGGCGGGAGGCTCGGCGGTCATTTCGGTGATCCTCGGGTCGATGGCGGCCTATTCGCTGTCGCGTATCGACTTCAAGGGCAAGAGCGACCTGTTCTTCTGGATCATCTCCACCCGCATGGCGCCGGTGGTGGCGGTGATGGTGCCACTCTATTCGATCTTCCGCTCGCTCGAACTGGTGGGCACGCTCCCGGGCCTCATCCTTGCCTATACGACCTTCAATCTGCCCTTCGCCATCTGGATCCTGAAGGGCTTCTTCGACAGCGTGCCTTACGCCATCGAGGAAGCGCAGATGGTCGACGGCGCGACGCGCTTCCAGGCGTTCATGGCGATCCTGCCGCTGGTGGCGCCGGGCATCGGCGCCTTCATCGTGCTGTGCATCCTGTTCGCCTGGAACGACTTCCTCTTCGCCGCCATCATCGGATCGGGCGGCGCCAAGACGCTTCCCGTCGCGACCCGCGAACTGGTGCAGCCGCAGAATATCCAATGGGGCTCGATCATGGCCGCAGGCGTCATCACGACGCTGCCCATGATGCTGCTTGGCCTCGTCATCCGCAGATATCTCGTCACCGGCCTCACCATGGGCGCGGTCAAGGAATAGTTGGAGAGAAGCATGGCCAAGGTCTCGTTCAGAAGCGTCTGGAAGAAGTACGGCGAACTGCCCGCCGTGAAGGATCTGAACATCGAATGTCCGGACGGTTCCTTCCTGTCCATCCTCGGCCCCTCGGGCTGCGGCAAGTCCTCGACCATGCGGATGGTTGCGGGCCTCGAGCACATCACGTCCGGCGACATCCTGTTCGACGAGCAGCGCATCAACGATCTCGCGCCCAAGGACCGCGACGTGGCGATGGTGTTCGAGAACTATGCGCTCTATCCGCACAAGTCGGTCTTCGAGAACATGGCGAACCCCCTGAAGCTCCGCGGCCAGGACGGAGCCCGCATCAAGAAACAGGTGACGGCGGCGGCGGAGCTCCTCGAGATCGGCCAACTACTCGACCGGCGGCCGCAGGAACTCTCCGGCGGCCAGAAGCAGCGCGTCGCCATCGGCCGCGCCATCGTGCGCGACCCCAAGCTCTTCCTCTTCGACGAACCCATCGCCCATCTCGACGCCAAGCTCCGCGCCCATATGCGGAGCGAGATCAAACATCTGCAGCGCACGCTGGGCACCACGATGATCTACGTCACCCATGACCAGCTCGAGGTCATGTCCATGGCCGATACGATCGCCGTGATGCATGAGGGCGAGCTGCAGCAACTCGGAACCCCGCGCGAGGTCTATAACAAGCCGGTCAATGCCTGGGTTGCGGGCTTCGTCGGCGAGCCGGCGATGAATTTCGTCGACTGCGGCATCGAGGAGCGCGGCGGCAAGACCCGTTTCACCCATCCCAACTTCAATATCCCGGTGACGCCCGAGCAGGCCAGGATGCTCGCATCGAATCTTAAATCAAACGCGGTCCGCATGGGTGTCAGGCCCGACGCGCTCTCGATCTCGCTCGCCAAGCCCAAGGACGAGCACATCACCGGCAAGATTTTCGTCAACGAACTCCTGGGCGGCGACATGATCATCGACGTCGATCTCGCCGACGAGCGCATCCGGGTCAAGACCTCGACCGATTTCGAGGGCAAGGAAGGCGATACCTGCTACATCTCGGCCAACCGGGACAAGTGGCATGCCTTCTCCAAGGAAACGGGCCGGGCGGTTTTCTGAAGGCAGGGCATGATCGCCTCGCGCAACATCGAACTTCCCGGCGGCCTGTCGATCCATGCGCTCGAGGCGGGCGAAGGCCATCCGCTGATCATGATCCCCGGCTGGTCGCAATCGGCGGCCGAATTCGGGCGCAACATTCCGGAGCTTGCCAAGGGCAGGCGGGTGATCGCGCTCGACATGCGGGGCCATGGCGAGAGCGGCAAGCCCGAAGGCGGCTACCGCATCCAGCGTTTGGCCAAGGACCTCGCCGAAATCGTCGATGTCCTCGGCCTCACGTCGGCCGATGTGCTGGGCCACTCCATGGGGGCCTCCATCATCTGGAGCTATCTCGACTTGTTCGGACCGGCGAAATTGCGCAAGCTCGTGATCGTCGACCAGGCGCCGATGGTGGCGGCCTTGCCGAAATGGACCGGCGACGACAGGCGTCGCTACGGCTGCCTGCTTCCCGATGTGCAGTCGGTTGCCGGCTTCTGCGATAGGGTGCGGGAGACCGAAAGCGTCGACGGTACCATGGGCATCCTGCGCGGCATGTTCACCGAGGCCATGCCGGAGGCCGATCTGCGCTGGATCGCCGGGGAGAACCTGAAGATGCCGCGTGGCGCCGCCGCCGATCTCCTCTTCGACCATTGCCTCAACGACTGGCGCGACGTGATCGCGTCAACCCGCCTGCCGGCGCTCGTGGTCGGCGGCCGCAAGAGCATCTTCCCGGCCGAATCCCAGCAATGGATCGCCTCGGTCAATCCGCGGGCCAAGGCGGTGATCTTCGAGGCAGATGAAGGCGGCGCGCATTTCATGTTCTACGAGAACGCCCCGCGCTTCAATCGCGAGGTCGCGGCCTTCCTTTCGGCGTGAATCATTGATGCCTAAAACTGCACGCCCTTGGTGAGCGCGCCGTCGATCACCAGGTTGGCGCCCATGGTGAAGCTCGAGGCGGGGCTGGCGAGGAAGACGATGCCCCTGCCGATCTCCTCGGGCGTGGCCATGCGGCCCGTCGGGTTGAGGGAGAGCGCCGACTTGAAGAGGTCCGGCATGTTGAGCTCGACATATTCCCACACGCCGCCCTTGAAATAGACGTTGCCCGGCGCCACCGAGTTCACCCTGATCTGCTTCGGCGCCAGCTTGTGGGCGAGTCCGTGGGCATAATGGATCAGCGCCGCCTTGACGGCGCCATAGGCGGGCGTGGTGAAGTCGATCTCGCGGCCCGACACCGACGAGACGACGACGATCGACGGCCATTTCGATTTCTCAAGATAGGGGAGCGCCGCGTTCACGGTCCTGACCGTGTGCATCATATCGATGTCGAATTCCGCCTTCCACGAGGCCTCGTTGTCCTCGGCCACCGCCAGCGCCGAGACATTGGCGACCACGATGTCGATGCCGCCCAATTGCCTGGCGCTTTCATCGACCCAGCCTTCGAGGGCCGCCTTGTCGCCCACGTCGATCGTCTGGCCGAAACCCTTCACGCCTTTCTCGATGAGGCCGGCGACGGTGCCGGATACCTCGCCGGCGTTGCGCGCGCATACGGAGACGTTGACGCCTTCCTCGGCGAAGATGTCGGCGGCGCGGCGCCCGATACCCTTGGTGCCGCCGGTGACGATGGCATTCAAACCCTTGAGACCCAGATCCATTGCTTTCCCCCGTGCTCTATTGTCCGAGATAGGATTTCAATATCGACGCGCCGAGCGTGTATTTCGGATCGACCATGTTGCCGACCCGGACGCGGCCTGCCTGCGTCAGCAGGAAATAGGCTTCGAGTTCGTCGAAGCCGTAGTCCGAGGCGAGCCAGCGGGTGAGTTCGCGATAGGCGATGCGGGCCGCATCCTCCATGGGCCGCGCCGACCCGATGGTCATGATGAAGTCCTGGGTCTCGAGGCGCGGCCAGGCGATCTGCCAGTTCTTGATGAGATCGACCTGTATGGTGGTGGTCGAGGGCATTTCCACGGCGACGCCGCAGAGTTCGCCGTCGCCCTGGCGGCCGTGGCAATCGCCGAGATAGAGGTAGGCCTTCTCGTGCATCACGGGGAAATAGACGACCGCGCCCGGCGCCACGTCGGGCAGATCCATGTTGCCGCCCCAATAGTCGGGCTGGAGCGAGGACACCGCTTCGAGCTGGGGCGAGACGCCGAGCGTGCCGATGAAGGGCTCGTAGGGCAGGGTGATGCGGTCGTTGAACTTCACGCCCTTTTCGGTGACCTCGTATTTCATCACCCGCTCGGGGAGCGGCGGATTGAGCATGGCGGTTGCCGAATTGGACACGAGTCCGCCGAATTCGGGGATCAGTGCCGAGGTTCCGACAGGCTGCGGCCCCCGCGGCTTGATCGAATGAATGTGGACACAGAGCACGTCGCCCTTTTCGGCCCCTTCCACCGCGATCGGTCCGCATTGCGGATTGACGAACGGCAGGGTGATTTTTTTCGAGGGAAGGTCGTGCACGGTCTTGATGGCGCCGCCGAAGGCATCCTCGGTTTCGGCCACCACGATGTCGCCCGGCACGATCGACATCACCGGCTTGGCATAGGGGCCGTAGACATAATGATAGTCGCCCTGAACGTCCTTCGTTAGCCGGTGCGTGCGCCCGGTTTTGCCGCGCGCCACGCCTTTTCGCGCCATGTAACTGCCGCCCAACCAAGTCATGTCCCACCGTCCCGCATTCACGCCAAACCTGCGGTACCGATGAGGCTATTGTATCCGGCGCGGATGGTCCAGAGGCTACGGCTTGGGTTCATTGAGGACGGGCAGACTCACCACGCAGGCGTAGTCGAGCCCTTCGCCTGCCTCCGGGACATTCTGCGGCGCATGCTCGATGGCCACCCCATGAGCCGCCTCAACGATCTGCCGCCCTGGAACTGGCGGCCAATCCGCCCCAATCGCCGGCCACGTGCAAGCACGCGAGGCAATTTCCGAATCGCGCGAATGGGCTTCAATTATAATAAAATTGCGGCGGGTCGCGCATATGGAATGAATTGTCCGCATCCCGTTAAGACCGCATAGACCACAAAAGAAGACTTGGGCTTTGCCGAAGGCGCGCGGACCTTTCCCGGCCGGTTTCTGACATGTATCTGACATGTGTCGTCAGCGTGTTGTCATCTGGCCGGGAGTAGGTTCGTGACTGTGAAGCATCACGGCTTCAAGAGAGGAAAACTAAGATGCGTTACTCAACTTCGATGATGGCACTGCTGCTTGGGCTCGGCATTTATGGCGTCGCTCCCGTGCTCAGCAATTTCAGCTTGTTCGCGGCAAATCCCGCCGAGGCCAAGACTGTTGTCAACTGGTTATCCGCCGATAGCGGCGACGACGGGGATCCCGGCGATGACGACGGGGATTCCGGCGACGACGGCGATGACGGCGGCGACGACGACACCGACGGCGGCGATGACGACGGCGGCACCGACGACGGCGGCACCGACGACGGCGATTCCGGCGATGACAGCGGCGACGGCGGCGACGACAGCGACGGCGGCGATGATTCGTAATAAGTAAACGGCAATCGGGTTCTCAGGAACCGTTTCGAATGTGGTCCGGCGGCGATCGGCCGCCGGGCCAATTCTTCTCAATTTCCGGCAGGGAGATAGAAAATGAAGAAGCTTGCCATCGCGGCGGCAGCCCTCGGTCTGGGTGTCAGCGGCGCGTTCGCCGCGACCGTGGAGTTCCGCGGCGGATTTTGCATTACCAGCGTGACCACGGCCTGCACTCCATTCGGCTGGGGAGTCGGCGACTGCATGCTTCTCAGGTATTCGCCGCCCGGCATCGGCACCAACGGCCCGGCGACGGAATTCTCGCTGTTCGGACAAAGCATCGCCGACAATTATTCGCTGGCGAGCGGCAGCCTGGTCGGAACGACGCTGAAGCCCGTCGTCGGTCTCCATGTAGGCCGCACCGGCTATTCCTTCAGTTCCAGCATGCGAATCACCAGCCAGTCGCCGGTCCCCGCGGCGACGTCGCCGGCGGTGAGCCTCGCCGGCAACATCACCAATTTCGACGACTCGATCGGCTGCGCCGTCGGCTTCCGGGCCTCCGCTACAAGAAGGCCCTAAGAGAAGTCCAGCAATCCGCCCGGTGGCCGTGGCCGACACGATCCCGCCGGACGTCGGGCAGTTATCTTTCGACTTCGGCACCGCCGGTTGAGCGCCCTCGATCACGTCAAACAGGCGCCAGTCCGAACTCAGGACGATGTCACCGTATCCCAGGGACGCGACTGTAACCGCGTGTCATGGTGCCGGGCATCCGCTCTCATTGGGCGAACAGGCTCGTTGTCACATATCGTTCGCCCGTATCGGGCAACAGCACGACAATCATTTTTCCCTCAGCGTCCCTGCGGCCCGCAATCGCGAGTGCCACATGGACGGCCGCGCCAGAGGAGACGCCTGCCACGATGCCTTCCTCACGCGCCAGCCGCCGCGTGCATTCAAATGCTTCCGCGTCGGTGACCGTGACGACCTCGTCGAGGATGGCGCGGTTCAAAACCTCGGGGATGAAGCCGACGCCAATACCCGGCATGAGATGGTGTCCGGCTGGCCGGCCGGAAAGAACCGCGGCTCCCGCAGGTTCCACCGCGACGACACGGGCGCTGGACTTGCGCTGTTTCAGGACCTCGCCGACGCCGGTGATGGTTCCGCCGGTGCCGACAGCCGAAACAAAGATGTCGACCAGCCCTTCGGTATCGTTCCAGATTTCAACAGCGGTCGTACGCCTGTGTATCTCTGGATTTAATGGGTTTCTGAATTGGTCGAGCATGATCGCGCCGGGGATATCCGCCAGAATTGTTTTAGCGCGTGCGATGGCATCGATCATGAGAATGCCGGGCGTGAGCACGACCTCCGCACCGAGATGACGCAATAGCGCGACGCGTTCCTTCGACATCGTTTCCGGCATCGTCAGAACAAGCCGATATCCGCGGATCGCCGCTGCGAAGGCGAGTCCGATTCCCGTATTGCCTCCGGTGGGTTCGACCAGCGTGACACCGGGCCGGAGAAAGCCCCGGCGCTCTGCATCGTCGATCAGCGCCACGCCGAGCCGGTCCTTTACGCTTCCGCAGGGATTGCGCATCTCCAGTTTGGCGACAACGCGTCCGGGCAAGCCCTTCGCCAAGCGTTCAAGCTCGACCAAGGGCGTCTTGCCGACCGTCGCCGCGAGGTCGTGGAAAATCAACTGCCTATTGTTCACCGCTACACCGGCACCGGCTGGGCGATATCCCGATCACGTCAAAAAGGTCAGTACATATGACCTATTTGCCGCTTTAATGCAAATGGGTCTTGTCGGCATTGATTCCACCAATGCCCAATCGTCCACGTCACGCTTGGAAGAGCCGGCCATGCAAAGACATTTGCGCGGGATGCAATGCAAACTATCAAGAGAATATCGGTTTCCAGCCTCTCTCCCCGCGCCACCCTGTGCTTCGGCTCCGGCTGCGGCGGCGCCGGTTACTTCGCCAGCAATTCGACGCCGAACGGTCCGGTCGAATGAAGCTCGACGATGGTTTCCGCATCGATCCACAAGGCATGCCAAGCCCGGCCCGGCAGGCTGGTGAAAGTGCCGGCCACCAGTGGCTGGGCGTTCGCCTCGGCCGCCGCCTCGCCAAACGCCATCCGCGCCTTGCCGGAAACGACGGTAACGAATTCGTCGGTTGGATGCGCATGGGTCGCTATTTGGTAGCCGGCCGGGAATTTGAAGCGCACCGTGAATGGCCCCTCCTTGGAGGGATCGCCGTAAAGAACGGCGACCTCGGCTCCCGGCGGCAGGCCCGCGGCCGGCATCCAGGTGAGCGCGTCCGGCTGGACGGCGGCGGGTTTTCCCGCAGCTGCGGCCGGTACGACGATCTGGCCGAGCGGGAAAACCGAGACGAGGATGGAAAAGATCAAAGCTGTGCGCTGCATGTGAATTCCTCCTGACATTGAAGATGGGATTGCGAAGCCTCTCGCCCTGTCTTGCATTGCGCGACCCGGACTGTGTGAAGTAGGCTCATGCAATGCCGGTGAATATCGCCCGGCATGCCGGGAGCAACAATGACCGGAACGCCGCGTTTATATGCCGAGACACCGGCTAACCGGCATCCAGCGGGGCCGGACCTCCTGTCGGAGATGCTCGGCGCCGTGCGGCTGACCGGGTCGGTGTTTCTCAACGCCTGCTTCAGCGCGCCTTTCGGCGTTATCGATCAACGGTCATATGGCAAGCGGACGCCAATAGCGCGTCTGCGTCATGTCAGTATCTTGCACCTCATCGTGGCGGGCGGCTGCGATTTCGAAACGGCGGGCGACCGCCGCCGGGTGAACGCCGGCGAGCTTCTGTTCCTGCCGTATCCCGACACCTACAGCTTCTGGAACGGTGAGCCCGCGAAAATGGTGCCGGCGGGCGAGGTGATGAAGCCCGGCCCCATCGAAGGCGTCTGGACGGTCAACCATGGGGGCGGCGGCGAGGAGGTTCGCATGGTCTGCGGCTTCCTCGAATCCTCCGAATTCCTGTTCGCGCCGGTATTCCGGACGCTCCCGCCCCTGCTAGTCGAGCAGACGGCGGAGGACAAGGTCGGCGCCCTGATCGCCTCGACGGTGCGGGAGATCGTGACTCTGGTCGAGGCGGCGGCGCCGGGCACCCAGGCAGTTCTCGGCCGCCTCATGGAGCTTCTCTTCATCGAAATCCTGCGCCGCCACATCGCAAGGCTTCCGGCTGGCTCGAAGGGCTGGTTCGCAGCGTTGAACGACCCCGTGGTCGGGCGGGCCTTGCAACTGCTGCATTCCGATCCCGCCCGCCGCTGGACGATCGATCAGATCGCCTCCGATATCGGTTCATCGCGGTCGGTCCTTGCCGGGAGATTCAAGGCTTTGCTCGGACGTCCGCCCATCGACTACATGACAGGTTGGCGAATCCAGCTGGCGGCCGAGCGTTTGCGGCTTGGCCATCAGAATCTCGCAAGTGTTGCCGCCGGCGTGGGCTACGAATCTGAAGCCGCCTTCATTCGCGCCTTCAAGCGCATCACCGGCATGACTCCGGGAAGCTGGCGCGAGGGGATTGCGGCAGCCGGAAGAACTCGATGAGACGGGTGGCGGAAGATTTCGGCACTTCAAGCATTCTTGACATGCCGCCGGCGCTCGGCGCTCGGTGCCCGCGTCAGAACCAGCGATAAAGCCAGTATTTTTCGTAAATCACCTTGCCGATATGCAGCAACAGTCCCGGCGGACGCAAGCGCACCTGCGGCGCCGGTTCGGCAAAGAAGTTTCCGCTGCCGAAGCCGGCGCGGCCATCGCCGATCTCAATGAAACACTCGCCATGACCGCCAAACGAACTCGGCGCGCCTTCGCCGGTGATGGCATGGACGATATTGTTCGCCACCACCTCGGCCTCGCCATGAGCGAACACGCCGGCCTTGGGCAGGGGCCTTCCGGTCACCAGGGGAATGCCGGTAACGTCGCCGATCGCATAAACGCCCGGGAATTTCGTTTCCAGCGTCCGCCGGTCCACCGGTACCCAGCCGGACTCGCCGGTAAGACCGGCCGCCTGCACCACACCGGGAACGCGGTGCGGCGGCACATAGGCCAACAGGTCGAACGCGGCCGTCGTGCCGTTCTTGAAGTGTATTAGGCGCCCGGCGGGATCGATCTTGGCAACCGCGTGTTCGGTAAGGAGGTGCACGCCCCGGCTTTCGACCAGTTGCCGCACCATCGCCGAAACTTCCGGTCCCGCCACCGGCATCGGTCCGGGCTCGGGCGTATAAAGGTCGATGCCGGCGTTCCCCTGCAGGCCGCGCTTGCGCAGGTCGGCCTGGAGCAACATGGCCGCTTCATAGGGTGCGGCGGGGCATTTGAAGGGCACCCCGGCGACTAGGACGGCGAGGCGCCCCTGACGCAGACCGGCCCGCGCCCGATCGAGCGACTGTGCCCCGGCCAGCGTGTAAAAGTTGTGGCCCGATTGGGCGAGGCCCGGGACGGCCTCCGGGGCGAGTTCGGCGCCCAGCGCCACCACCAGATAGTCGGCGGAGATATCCTGGCCGGCCGCGCGTACGCTGCGGGTCTGCGGGTCGATGCGCTCGATTTCGCCGTGCACGACCTCGATGCCGGCCCTTGCCAGGCGGGCGATCGGGCGCGAGATCTGGTGCTCCCGGCGGGCGCCGACCATGAGCCAGAGCAGCGACGGGGAAAACACATGCTGCGCCTCTCGCTCCACCAGAATAACCCGATGCGCGCGCGGCAGCCGCTTGCGCAGCAGGCTGGCTGCCACGATGCCCCCTATGCCGCCACCTAGAACGAGAACGGTCTTGGCCGCTGTCATGATGTTCTCCGCAGGTTGCTCATCGCACAATACCGGACGTTTCAGAATACAATCACCTTGTCGGCCGCAACGGTCGCGGCCGCCAACTCATCCATGGTGCTGCGGCGCGCGCCGTCCGTCACGTCTTCTTCGGTCATGCCGCGCGCATCCATGCAGGTGCCGCAGAGCAGCACTTGGCCCTTGCCGGAGACCACACGCTTCAGCATGCGCTCCATGTTGTAATAGCCGTCCGGCGTCTTCTGGCCCTTGCGCGCGGCAACCACGGCATCGGCCATCAGAAAGACGGTCACCTCCGCTGCCGGGTCGCTCTTTGCCAGGGCATGAGCAAGGCGCAGGGCGTTGTAGCAGCGCTCGGTCCCATAGGGCGGATCGTTCAAGACAAACAGGGCTTTCATCTGGACCGTCCCTTGCTTCCGGCAATCGTTTTGGCGTTACGGATCAGTCGCCGAGTATGCGGCGGCGTTCCTCGAACTCTGCCTTGTCGATCTCGCCGCGCGCGTACCGCTCCTTGAGAATATCGAGCGGCGTCCGCCCCGGCGGCGCATGGTGCGGCGGCTGCACCCCTTGCCACGGCCCACCGAGCCATTGGACGAGAAGGACAACGACCGCGATCACCGCGGCGAGTGTCAGGATCATAAACAGCGGGCCAAGGAACATGCCGTACCACCCTCCGTTCCACCACATCATGCCTGGGCCATAGCCATACTTGTCGGCGTCGGGCAGCCCCTGCGCCCATGCCCAGTTCGACATGAAGGCTGGTGCCGCGATCATGGTAGTTGCGATCGAACCCAAAACTCTTGTCATGCGCATCCTCCATGGTCGAGCGGCATAGTGCGCTCATGATGCCGCGCCGGGCTTCTGTTCATTAGTCTTGCCTTCGACCCGAAGGCCGCTTTGATTCCACCGTTCCATGCCGCCGCGCAGCACGCGGACTTCGCCGAAGCTGGCACCCTTGAGAAACTCCGCCGCCTGTGCCGACCGCTTGTCGGTACGGCACACCACAATGACCGGCTGGTCCTTGAGTGCCTTGATTTCGCTCAACCGGTCGGGGATTTCGCCGAGCGGGATATTCACCGCGCCCGGGATATGTCCGAGATTGCCGGTGAATTCGTCGGCGCCGCGCACGTCGAGGACCGTCGGGGCCGCGCCGCCTGCCATCTGCCGCCGCAGCTCATCCGGTTCGGTCCAATCGGCCTCGCCTTGCCGCATCCGGCCGAAAAGCCGGGGGAGAAAGGCGATCATGGCAAGCAGACCGAGCGCCAGCAGTCCGTAGCGGATGGACGAGGCGTCGCCCGCCCACGCCTCGCGGCCCGCATGACCGAGCCAGCTATAGGCGATGGCGCCGGGCGCCATGCAGACGAGCGAAGTGACGACGTATGGCAGGAAGCCGATGCGGGTCAGGCCGAGCGCGTAGTTCGACAGATTGAACGGGAACAGCGGCACCAGACGGACAAAGGCGACGAAACGCCAGCCCTCGGTTTCCACGCCCGATATCAGCCGCTTCAGGCGGCCTGCCGCCTTTCGTGCCACCCAGTCGCCGGCAAGATAGCGGGCGATGAGAAAGGCGATGCTGGCGCCCAAAGTCGCACCGAGAAGATTGAGGATCGCTCCCCAGACCGGGCCGAACAACGCGCCACCGGCCAGCGCGAACAGGGAGCCGGGCAGAAACACCACGGTTCCGATCGCGAAGAGCAGCACATAGACAATGGGAGCCCAGACGCCCAGCCCGGAGAGCCAAATATCCAGCGCTGCCGGGTCGAGTCGATCGCGGTGGTATGCCGCCCAAAGGATTGCGCCGGCAATAGCTGCAAGGAGCAGCAAGCGAGGCATGAGGCGGTACAGATTCATTCCGCCTTCTCCTCGCGATTGATCGGATAGCCGCTGGCCGGGCCGCGCAGGGGTTGGATCAGCATCCGGTCGAGCCAGAGTTCGCGGCGGTCACGGAACTGCTCGATGCCGATGGTCATGGTCTCGTGGCCTTCCCTCGGCTGTGCATGGTAGGTTCCCAGCAACCGGTCCCACCATGGCAAGTTGAAGCCGAAATTGCTGTTGGTCTCGCTCGGATGGATGGAGTGATGGACGCGGTGCATGTCCGGTGTCACGACGATCCAGCGCAGGAGGCGGTCCATCCCCAGCGGGATCCGGACGTTACTGTGGTTGAACATCGCGGTTGCGTTCAGCAGCACTTCGAAGACAAGCACGGCGACAGCGGGCGGTCCAAGGGCGGCGACCACGGCAAGTTTGATGCCCATCGAGAGCACAATCTCGATCGGATGGAAGCGCAGTCCCGTGGTGACGTCGAACTCCAGATCGGCATGGTGCATGCGATGCAGCCGCCAGAGGGCGGGCACGGCATGGAACATCACATGCTGCAGATAGATCGCCAGATCGAGCGCCATGACCGAGGCCAGGAAAACCAGCCATGAGGGCGGGCCGAATACGTTGAACAGTCCCCAGCCGCGCTCTCCGGCAAGGAGTGCAAGGCCGACCGCCACGACAGGGAAGGTCAGGCGAACCAGGATCGTGTCGATCACCACCAAGCCGAGATTGTTGGTCCAGCGCAGCAGGCGGGGGATTTCCAGGCGCCGCCGCGGTGCCGCCACTTCCCAGGCCGCCATCGCGGCAAGAATGCCGAGAAAGACCGCGATGCGGATGAGCGGCTCGTTCGCCAACAGAAGCTCGGGCATAAGCAAGAGTCCTTGCAAAAGTGCCCAATGGGGCTATACATTCAATCAATCGCTTGAGTGATATAATATCAGGAACCTAATAATGTCAATCGGTCCCAAGCAGGCCATTTACGCGGAGTTTGCCGCGGTCGCCCGGGCCATCGGTCACCCGCACCGGCTTGAGATTGTCGAGCATCTGGCGCAGGGCGAGAGGGGCGTCGAGGCGCTGTCGGAGCGCGCCGGTCTTTCGATTGCCAATACCTCGCAGCACTTGCAGCAGTTGCGGCGGGCGGGCCTCGTCGCCTCGCGGCGCGACGGAAAATTTGTCCTCTACCGCCTGGCGGACGAAACCGTCCTGAAGCTGCTTTCATGCTTGCGGCAAGTGGCCGAGCGCAATGTCGCCGAAGTCGAGCGGATCGTCCGGGGCTACTTCGCGGCGCGTGACAGCATGGAGCCGGTCTCGCGCCAAGATTTGCTGGAGCGCTCCCGGGCGGGCCTGGTCACCGTTCTCGACGTGCGGCCAGCCGACGAATTCGCCCTCGGCCATCTGCCCGGCGCCCTCAACATTCCGCTGAACGATCTGACCGCACGGCTGGCCGAGCTCGACCCCGGGCAAGAGATCGTCGCCTACTGCCGCGGCGCCTATTGCGTGCTGTCGTTCGAGGCGGCCGCCGCATTGCGCGCCCGCGGCTTCAAGGTGCGCCGGTTGGAGGACGGATTTCCGGAATGGAAGGCGGCGGGTTTGCCGCTCGAACATGCCTGATTGTTCCGCCGCCATTGTCAATCGGCGTTCCGGTGCTATCTTCAATAATGCCGATGCACGACTCCCGTGAGTTCGTCCGGCCGGACCGAATGACGTGCAAGATTTTCTCGAAAGCCTCACGGACCGCGGCCTGATCACGCCGCAGCAATTGGCGCGTCTCGTCAAGTCCGCCGCGGACGACGGCGAGACCGCGGTCAAGGCGATTTCCCGGCTCGGCTATCTCGACCAGCAGGTGCTGGTCTCCGAGCTCTCCCGGCATTTCCGCATTCCGGTGCTCGACGACAAGGAATGGCCCAAGGCGCAGGTTTTGCCGGAGCGGATTTCGGCCCGCTTCATGCGCGAGCATCGTGTGCTGGCGCTCAAGGCCGATGCCACGAGCATTACCGTCGCCGTCGCCGATCCCGCCGACGCGGCGGTCAAGGCGGCCATCGAAATCGCCTGCGAGCGGCCGGTCGAATTGCGCCTGGCGCCGGAAGGCCAGATCGTGTCGCGCATCGAGAAGCTCCTCGACGGGGCCGCGGGCGGGGCGGCACCGGAGGGGGCGATCGGTGCGGCGGGTAGTGAGGACGAGGAACATCTCAAGGACATGGCGCTCGACGCGCCGGTCATCGATCTGGTCAACCGGCTGTTCCGCGAGGCCTCGGCGGCGCGCGCCACGGATTTGCACATCGAGCCGGCCCGCGGCCGCGTCGTGGTGCGCCGCCGCGTCGACGGCATGCTGATGGAGGCGGGCATCCTGCCGCCGGATATCGGCAAGGCGGCGGTGTCGCGCGTCAAGATTCTCACCCAGATCAACATCGCCGAGCGGCGCCTGCCGCAGGACGGCCGCGCCAGGGTGCGGATCGGCGGGCGGGAATACGATATCCGCGTCGCCACCATGCCGACCATCCACGGCGAGAGCATCGCCATCCGCTTTCTCAGCGCCACCAACCAGGTGCCGGAGATCGACCAGCTCGGCCTGACCGAGCGCGACATGCGGATCCTCAAGGAGCAAGCGTCCTTCTCGCACGGCCTCGTCGTGGTCACCGGCCCCACCGGCTCGGGCAAGACCACGACGCTGGCGGCGGTCCTGTCATACCTCAACGATCCGAGCCGCAAGATCCTGACCATCGAGGATCCGGTCGAATATCAGGTCGAGGGCGTCAACCAGATTCAAGTGCGGCCCGATATCGGCCTGACCTTCGCCAGCACGCTGCGCTCGCTGTTGCGCCTCGATCCCGACATCATCATGGTGGGCGAGATGCGCGATGCGGAGACGGCGCGAATCGGCGTCAACGCCGCGCTGACCGGACATTTGGTGCTCACCACGCTGCACACCAATTCGGCGGCGGGTGCGGTCACCCGCCTGCTCGATCTCGAGGTCCAGGCCTATCTCATCGCCTCGACGCTGCGCTGCGTGGTGGCGCAGCGCCTGGTCAGGCGCCTGTGCGGCAACTGCCGCCAGGACTATCAAGGGTTTCCCGATGGGCTCGCCGCCGCCGCCGCGGACGCGGGGCTCGCCAAGGGCAGCAAGATGAAATTGTGGAAGGCGGTGGGCTGCGATCATTGCGGCGGCACCGGCTATCATGGCCGCGCCGCGATCTTCGAAATCCTGGTGGTCGACGAGGCGATGCGGCGGCTGATCCGGCCCGATGTCAGCGCCGATATCATCGCCAAGGCGGCGAAAAGCGCCGGCATGATCGCACTGATCGCCGACGGCCTGGCGAAATGCCGCCAGGGCGTGACGACGATCGAGGAGTTGACGCGCGTGGCGCTCGAGGCCTGATCCCGCATGGCGAAATTCCAGTATTCGGCAATCCGGACCGACGGCGAACGGGTCAGCGGCGTCATGGAGGGAAGCGACCGCTCCGCCGTCATCCGCAGGCTGACCGAGCAGGGCCAGCACCCGATCGATGTCGCCGAAGCGGAAGCGGCGATTTCAACCGCCCGCATCTTCAGTTTCGGCGGCGGTGCCGCCGGCGCGGCGGATATTTCCGCATTCACCCGCGAGCTCGCCTGGCTGCTCAAGGCCGGCATGAGCCTCAACAACGCCCTTGAAATCTTGAGCAAGGAGACGTTTTCGGCCGGCTTCTCGGCCGTGATCACGACGTTGCGTAGCGAAATCCGCAAAGGCCGCAGTTTTCACGAGGCACTCGCCGGCACCGGCATTTTCTCGCGCTACTATGTGAGCATGGTGGAAGTGGGCGAAGCCAGCGGCACGCTGGCCCAGGTGCTCGAGCGGGTTGCCACGACGCGCGACAAGGAACGCAAGCTGCGCGGCCGCCTGGTTTCGGCGCTCACCTATCCGGCGCTGCTGGTGCTGCTGGCGGTGGGGGCGGTCAGTTTCATCATGGTTTCGGTGGTGCCCAGCATCAAGGACATGATCCTGGGGGCGGGGGCGCCGGTGCCGGATTCGGCGCGCGCCGTCATCGCCATGTCCGACTGGCTGATCGGCAATGGCCTGACGCTGCTGGTCGCCGTGCCGGTCGCCGCCCTCATTCTGGTTCTCGTCTTCGGCGGCCCGCGCATGCGGGAACTTCTCTATCGCGCGGCGCTGTGGATTCCGTTGCTTGGGTCATTGTTGAAGAAGGCGGCGGTGATCGAGTTCTGCCGGGTGCTCGGCACGCTGCTCGCCGCCGGTGTCAGCCTGCCCGAGAGCCTCAAGCTGATGCGGCCGTCGATGGGCAACCGCGACATGGCGATGGCCATCGGCGAAATGGAAACGGCATTGCGCCAGGGCGAGGATTTCATCGCGCCGCTGGAGCGCACCCGTATTTTCCCCAAGCTCCTGGCGCGCATGCTGAAGGTCGGCAACGAGACCGGCAATCTGACCCCCAGCGTCTTGCAAGTGACCGACATTCTCGAAGACGAGCTCGAGCGCGCCGTGGACCGCAGCCTGACGCTCCTTGAACCCGCCATAATTTTGATGCTAAGTGCCGTTGTGGCCTTCATAATTGTGTCTCTGATGGGTGCGATCATCAGCATCAACGACCTGACTTTGTAGGAATGGCACGGCAGCCGATGAGCGGCGATAACGGCAGCAAATGGGCGGCCTGGCGCAAGGCCAGGCAGGGCGGCGAGGCGGGTTTCACGCTGGTCGAATTGCTGGTGGTTCTGGTGATCCTGGTGCTGCTCGCCTCGATCATCGGGCCGCGCGTCATCGGCTATCTGGGGGCCTCGCGCACCAAGACGGCGAAGGTGCAGATCGAGAGCCTGGTCACCTCGCTGGAACTCTTCCACATCGATGTCGGCCGCTATCCGGCCACCGCCGAGGGGCTCGATGCGCTGGTGAAGCCGCCCACCAAGCTCGTGGGCTGGAGCGGCCCCTACATCACCAAGGGCACCATCCCGCCCGATCCCTGGGGCCAGTCCTATCGCTACCAGTCGCCGGGCAAGAAGGGCGCATTCGATCTCTACACTCTGGGCCGTGACGGCAAGGAAGGCGGCACCAATGAGGATTCCGACGTCTGGAACTAATGGGCGGCGAAGCTCCGCCGCCGGTTTCACGCTGGTCGAGCTGCTGGCGGTTCTCGCCATACTGGCCATCGCGGTCGTCGCCATTTCCTATGGCGGCGGCCGTTCCGTCGATGCCGCGCAGTTCCGCGCCCTGATGGTCAAGACGGCGGCGGCGATCCGCCAGGCGCGGGCGGAAGCGATCCGCACGGCGGGCGAAAGCGTGTTCGTCGTCGATCTGGGCGGCCGCCGCATGGGCGAAGCCGATGGCGGCGATCTCCTGACGATCCCGCGCGATGTCGATGTCACCGCTGAGGTCGCGGCCTCCGAACAATACCGCGACGGTTCGCTCGGCATCCGGTTTTACGGCAATGGCAGCTCCACCGGCGGCACCCTGCGTTTCGTCTGGCGCGGCCAGAATTATCATATCCTGGTCAATTGGCTGACCGGCAATGTCTCGATGGGCCATGTCTGAGAACCGCGGCCAGGCCGGCTTCACCCTGGTCGAGGCGATGTGCGCGCTGGCGATCGCCGCCATGGCGCTGGTGTTCCTGTTCCGCGGCATGACCGGCAGCCAGACGGCCGCCCACTATCTGGAACAACATCTCGGCGCCCGCATTCTGGCCGAGGCCATACTCGACGACCAGCTGCGCGAGACCGGCACGGCGCCGGGAACCCAATCGGGAACCTCCGGCATCTACCGCTGGGAGGTGACGGTCGAACCCGCCGGTTCCGGCGTGGCGCGGCTGGCGCCGAGAGGCCTGCGGCTGTATCGCGTGGCCGTCGATTTGGCGTGGCAGCCGCGCGGGCGATTCCAGCTCGACGTTCTGAAGCTCGGGAAATAGGCCGTGGCAGCGCGCCGCCAGAATCCCGACGCCCGCAACGCCGGCTTCACCTTGCTCGAAATCCTGGTCGGGCTTGCCATTTCGTCGCTGATCATGGTGGGCCTCACGGCGGCCATGCAGACCATCGACCGCGGCTGGAACCGGACGACGCAATCGGTCGAGCGGCAGGGAACGCTGGCCACCGGTTTCCAGGTGCTGGCGGGCGACATCGCGCGCATCGAGCGGGCGCCGGCGGGCAGTGCGGAGACGCCGGGCTTCCTGTTCGCCGGCACCGCTTCCGAGGCGATCTATGTGCTGGCCGAAAGGCCGGGCAACAACCGGGCCGGGCTCTATTGGGTGCGGCTGCAGGTGCGCGAGCGGGGCGGCGTCACCGAACTGGTGCGGACGCGGGCGCCCTTTGTGTCCGGGCGGCAGGATGTCGCCGCCATCGCCTGGGGCGACGATGTCGTCCTGTTGAGCGGCAATATCGCGGTCGAGATGACTTACCGCTCGGCCCGCGCGGGATTGCGGAACTGGTCCGCCAGCTGGCCGGCCGGCAACCGTCTGCCGGAGCAGATCAAGATCGAAATCACCGACCGCAAGACCGGCCTGTGGCTTGTGCCCGCCATGGTCCTGGCGCTCGAGATCGACGCGGAAGCCGCCTGCTTCAATGCCGATTCGCCCGCCTGTACCATGAAGACGGAAGGCGCCCTGACCGGCGGCATCCGGAAATGAACACGTCGCACCCGGCAAGCTCCGAGCGCGGCATGATCCTGGTGATCGTGCTGTGGACGGTGTCGATGATGACCATCGTCGTCGTGGCGCTCGGCGCCTATGCGCAGAAGAGCCTGTCGCTGGCCGGCGTCGAGACGGCGCGGCTGCGCACCGAAATGGCGCTCAAGTCCGGCGTCGAAGCGGCGGGCGCGATGATTCTCGGCACCGAGGCAAAGCAGCGGATGTTCGCCGGCGGCAGTTCAACGCGCGTCGATCTCGGCGGCGGGCGGCTTGTCGATATCGCCATCCGCGACGCGACCGGTCTCATCGACATCAACCGCGCCGCGGCGCCGCTGCTGGCCGGCCTGTTCACCCGCGTCGCCGGATCGAAAGCCGACCCGGAGAAATTCGGCGAGCGGATCGTGGCGTGGCGGGAGCGGAATGGCGGTGGGGGAAAAAAGCCGGCCGCAGCAGGCGAGGGCGACGAGACGGGCAACAAGGAGAATGAGCCGCCACCGGTCTTCTTCTCGGTGGCGCAGCTTTATAGCGTGGCCGGGACCGAACCCGCGGCGATCGACAAGATGCTCCCCTATGTCGGGCTCTACAGCCACGGCGGCCGCATCAATCCGCTGGCGGCCCCGCCGCCGGTTCTGCAAAGCGTGCCGGAGATGGAGGCCGACGACATCGCCACGCTGCTCGAGGCCCGTATCCGCCGCAATGCCGATAATCCGGACGTGCAGCGCATTCTGGCGAAATACGAGACCTTTCTGACACTCGCGGAAAGCTCCGTTTACCTTGTGACGGTAAAGGCCGTGTCCGGCGGCGGCCTGATCGCGGGCAGCCGTCTGCAGGCCACAATTGTGCTGGATGCTTCAGGCGAAGTGCCTTTCCGGGTTGTGGCCTGGTCGTGGTAAGTGAGGATTCGGTGACGGATGAGAGACATACCGGCGATCGATCGATACGGTAATTCCGCAACGCGGCAGATGCTCGCCTTGAGCGGGCGCCTGGCGCGGCGGATCGGGGCCAATGTCGACGCGCTCATTGCCGACCTGGCCAATGAGGCCGGCACGGCCTCCGCTTGGCAACACCTTGTCCATCTCGGTGGCGGCGGCACGCAAGTCTACGGGCGCAACAGGGCAGGCACCCCCGAACTCATCGGCGGTTTTGAAGGCGCCATTCCGGCGGACCTGACGGCAAAGCTTGCCGGCGCGGGCAGGCGCATTCGGCTCCGCCTCGGCCGCGAGCGCGCCGTGGTCAAGACGCTGTCGCTGCCGGAAGGGGCGCGCGACGTGCTCGCCGCCGTCATACGCAACAAGGTGGAAAGCCTGGCGCCGTGGCCGCTTGAGGAAGCCATCTGGGGTTATCGCGAGACGGCCGGGAGCCAGCCCGGCCACATCGGCATCGAAATCGGCATCGCCAGCCGCAGGACTGTCGAGACTTTGCTGGCGGCGCTGGCCCGGAGCGGTATTACGGCCGATCGCCTCGACATTGCCGCCGCCGCGCTGGCCGAAGACGGCATCGCCATCGATGTCCACGGCGCCGCCCGCATCGAGCGGGCGCGGCAATGGGTTATGCGGACGCTGGCCGCCGCCGCCGCCGTAGCCGCGCTTGCCGGTGGCCTCGGTCTCTATCTGGCGCTATCGGCGCAGGCGGAACTCGGTGCGGTCGAGCAGCGCGGCGAAGCGCTGACGCGCGCCCTCACGGGGGGAGCGGTCGGCGGTACCGGGGACAAGCTCGCATTCGCCAATTCGGTTTACGAGCGCAAGAAGACCGAACGCCCGTTGATCGCGATTCTCAATACGCTGACCTCTGTCGTTCCCGACGGAATCTTCCTGAATGGACTCGATTATGAAGACAACGCGGTGACGCTGACCGGACGCGGCAACGGCGCCTCCGAGGTGATCGGTCTGCTCGAGGGCTCCGACGTTTTCGCCGCGGCCGCATTCTCCTCCGCCACCCAACGCGATCCCAACAGCAATGCGGAGATATTCTCGATCTCCGCCACCATCGAAGCGCCGGGAGCTCAGCCATGACGCTTGCCCGCCCAGGATTCGCCTTGTCGCGGGCCGGAGCCAAGGGACTCGCCATGGTGATCGGCGCCATCGTCCTCTTGGGGCTTGCCGCCAGCCTGCCCTATTTCTGGCACGCGGCTGTCGCGGCGCGATTGTCGGAGAGCCGCGAATTGCTGACGCTGATCGAGGCCAGAACCCGTAATGCCGCGAGCCGCACGGGCGCGGCGTTGACCTCCGCCGGCGATATCGCGCCTATCTTCGTCGCCGGCGGCACCTCGGGCCTGGCGCTCGCCGAATTGCAGCGCCTGGCGGGCGCGGTGGCGGACCGGAACGGGCTGGTGGTGGAGCGCATACAGCCGTTGCCCACCGAAGAGAAGGACGGGCATGCCATATTGCGGATGGAAGTCGAAACCAGCGGATCGATCGAGGGCGTGCGCGGGTTTCTGCATGCGATCGAGACGGGAACGCCCCTGATTTTCGTGCGCCGCGCTCACCTCTCCAGCGGTCCGGCGGAAAGCGAAAGCGGCCGGAGCCTGCCGTCCGAACGCTTGTCGGCGCGGCTTGAGCTTGAAGCCTTTGGCTGGTGGGAGACGCCGCAGTGAAAAACCGCCGGCTGCTCTTGCTCAGTGTGTGTGCCGCGGCACTTGCCGCCTATGCCGTCTGGTCCGGTGCGGTGGGTGGCCTGCTCAGGCTCGCCGGCGGCGGCGATAGGGCCACCGTCGCAGAGGCCCCGGCACAGGCGCCCGCGGGCGGTAAGCCGGCCGAAGCGGTGCCGCTCAACCCGCTGGCCGGTATTGCCATCGACTCCTTCGCCGCGATCGTCGACAGGCCGTTGTTCAATCCCAGCCGCGCGCCGCCGCCGCCGGTGGAAAATATCGCGCCGGTGGAAGTTGCCGGGCCGCAACCGGCCGCGCCGCGGGACACCGCCAAGGCTGAAGACTTTACGCTTCTCGCCATCGCCATCGCCGATGACGCCAGGATCGCCATGCTGCGCTGGAACAAGACCAACGAGGTCTTTCACCTGAAGCAGGGACAGTTTCTTTCCGACTGGGAACTGAGGTCGGTCGGCGAGAAGGACGTCACCATCGGCCGGGACGATGTGGCTTTCTCGCTCAAACTCTTCGAGGGCGTCCGCCGTCCCGGCGCGCCGCCGGCGCAGGGAGACGCGCCGGAAATGATGAACGAGCCCGCCGGCCAGGCCGTGGAACCGCAAGACATGAGCGAGCCGGATCCCGCGCTCAATTCCAATTGAACGATTTCATCTTGGCGCGCAGTTCCTGCGACACGTTGCTCGCATCCTCGGCATTCTGGACGATCTGCGGGGTGATGAAGATGATGAGTTCGTTGCGCTTGGCGGAATTCTCGGTCTTGCCAATCAGGTCGCCGAGCAGCGGAATTCTATTGATGCCGGGAACGCTGTCCTTGCCGCGGCTCTCCTGGCCGCTGATCAGGCCGCCGAGGACCACGGTCTGGGTGGTGAGGACCGACACGGTACTGTCGACGGTACGCTGGGAAATGGTCGGGTTTGGCGAACCCGCGCTGCTCGTATCCGGAACCACTGACGACAGTTCCTGGGATATTTGCATGGTCACCGTGCCATTCGAACTGACCCGCGGCTTGACCTTCAAAATGACGCCGGTGTCGCGATACTCAAAGGTCTTCGTCGTGGTCTGTCCGACGGTCTCTCCCGTGAATATGGAAATCTTGTCGCCGACCTTGATGGTGGCGGCTTCGTTTTCGAGCACCAGGATCGAGGGCGAGGACACGACGCGCACTCTCGTCACCGACGACAGCGCGTCGAGCACCAGGCGCGGATCGTTGGTCTTGCCAAGTATGAAATTCAACCCCGGAAAGCTCGGCTTGAGCAGCAGGCCGGTGCCGTTGAACACCCCGCCGGAGACGTCGCTGCTCTTGAAATAGGCCTGCACGCCGTAACGCAATTTGTCGGTCAGCGTGACTTCGGCGATGGTGACGTTGATCAGCACCTGGATGGCCGGGCTGTCGATGCGGCGGAGCATGATCAGAATCTTGCGGTATTCGCGCGGCGTGGCGCGGATCACCAGCGTGTTGTTGGCGGTGTTGGGCGTGATTCTGATGCCGGACGACAGATCGGTCTCGGGGATGGATGCGGTTGTATCCGTGGGCTTGGTCGCCGGCTGCTGTATGTCGGACTTGCCGCTTTCGTTGCCTTGCCCCTGCCCGGTATCGCCCGGCTGCTGGCCTTCGGGTTGCGTTGGTGCCGTCGTTTGCTCGACCGGCTTCTGCTCGGGCGCCACCTGCGATATGCTGCTCGCCGCGCCGCTCTTCTCGAGGAAGGTCGAATTCAGGATCTTGGCGAATTCGACGGCGCTGCCGTTCTGGACCGCATAGACGTAATAGCCGGTTTCGTTGGTGTTCGTCTTGTCGAGGCGGCCCACCCAGGACAGGGCGCGGCGCACCTTCTCGGCGCTGTTGGCGATGACGACGACGCCGTTCAGCCGTTCCAGCGGGATGAAACGCGCCTTGTTGGCGCCCGACGCCGCGGTATCGTCGGCGAACACCGCCTCGAGCTGCGTCACCATGTCGTCGGGCGTGCCGTTGGCAAGATTGGCGATGGCGGCACTCTGGCTCTTCATCCAGTCGACGTCGAAGGACAGCACCACGTCGACCAGCGATTGGCGTTCGGCCGCGGTGCCGCGCAACAGGATCATGCTGCCGGCATTGGAGGCGCGCACCGTGCCGGAGCGGGCGATGAAACTGTCGAGCAGTTCCATCATGTTGGTGACGCCGATGAAGCGCAACGGCACGACACTGACGCCGTAGCCCGGCGATGGCGTGCCGCCGGCGGTGCCGAGATCGGCCGCGCCCATCTCGCCGTCGATCACTTCCTGGCTCGCCACCACCTTGACGAGGCCTTCGCTCCGCACCAGCACGGCACCATTGAGCCGGAGCGCGGCTTCGAAGGCGTCGAGCGCCTCGCGGCCGGAGAGCGGCCGGCTGCTCGACAGGGTCACGGTTCCCTGAACGCGCGGATCGACGATGTAATTGAGGCCGAGGGTTTCGCCGAGAATCAACTTGGCGGCCTGGGCCACTTCGGCGCCATCGATGTTGATGGAAAACTTGCCGCCCGTTTCGGTGACTCCCGGCGCGGGCAGGGTGCCGCCATCTTCCGGCGCCGGCTGGCCGGGAAAAATCTGGTAGCTGCCGCGCCGCGCCTCGGGCCCGGTCTCGGTCTCGTTGCGCGAGATCGACGTCCGCGGTTTCTTGGCGCCAAGGTCGACGTCGCCGGGGCCGGGCAAATTCGACTCCAGCCCGTCGAGCCGGGCATTGCAGCCTGCAATCGCAACAGCCAGCAGACAGGCGAGCAGGATGAGGCCACGCCGCCCTATGTACCGGTACAACTCAATCACTCGTCGGACCCGCCGCATTACCCCCACTGTGAACCATGACCCGCAAATTGGGGCAAGTAAATGTCGAGAAACATCAACCACATGAATTAGCCGATTCGGGCGGGCCGCGGGCGCGGAACTTGGCCGCCATCAACCGGTATTCATGGCCAATGCAACAGGAGAGGCTGTTTAACCCGGCGAGGCGGCAAAGTCGCGCGTAATTTCCGGGGGTTGCGGTGTTGCCCCGGCGGCCGTTGCAGGCATGTCACACGGGCCTTGAAAGATCGGAGTCTTCGGCTCGCCGGAATTTGCAGCTCATCCCAAGACTTGCCGCGCGAACCAGACGATCATGATGCTCGGCGCCAGAAAACTGCCGAACGGCACGGGAGTCTGTGCCGTCACTTTTGCCTCCCGCCGCCGCAGTGCCTGCAGCAGGACCGCCGCGAGCGCCGCCCCCGTTGCCAGAAGCAAGGTCGGCGGCAGGGGCTCAAGGCCGAGCCAGGCGCCGGCGGCGGCGGCGAGCTTGACGTCGCCGAGACCCAGACCCTCGCTGCCGCGCAGGTTCCGATAGGCGAGCCGGACCAGGTAGAGCGCGCCCGCCGCGATCGCCGCGGCGGCCAGATGATTTTGCAGGACGGCGCGCCAATCGTCCGGAGAGGCAAACAGCGCCGCCACGAGTCCGAGCGGGATTGCCGGCAGCGACAGGGCATCCGGAATGATGAATTTGCGCTGGTCGACAAGGGCGATGACCAGCACGGTGAAGCTCATGTAGCCGGCGGCGAGGGCGGCGAGCGGCGGAACCAGGGTCCAGGCATAGGCGGCGAGCGGCAGCGCCGCCATCGCGCAAAGGCCGATGTCTTTGCGACTCAGGCCGTATTCCTGCAGCATATCCGTCACCCCCGGCAGGCTCTTAACCCGGTTGGCGCGCCGCGCCAAGCCGGGGCGCCGCGGATTCCGCGCGACGGCCTGGGGGCTCGGTTTTTCCGGAATTTGACATCCAGGGTTACCGCATATCCACTGGAGTAAACCTTGGGCCGCCCCGCGCGGCCCATTTCTTTTGTCCCGGCCGGCACAATTTCGCCGCGATTAATCACTCCCATTCCCGGCCGAAGCGATTATATAATCGATCCCATGCCGATCCGGGACTCCGACAAGGACGACAACCAGACGGGTATCGTTACCCGGACCAAGGTCCGTACCAAGAAGCCGCCGCTCTATAAAGTGCTGCTTCTGAACGACGATTACACGCCGATGGAATTCGTGGTGCACGTGCTGGAACGGTTTTTCGGCAAGGGCCGGGAGGAGGCGACCCGCGTCATGCTGCATGTGCACCAGAAGGGGGTGGGCATCTGCGGCGTTTATACGTTCGAGGTAGCGGAAACGAAAGTAACCCAAGTGATGGACTTTGCCAAGAAGCACCAGCATCCGCTACAATGCACCATGGAAAAGGAATAGGCCCGGCATGCCGACATTCTCCCGCAGTCTCGAAAAGGCCCTGCACCGGGCGCTGGCGATCGCCAACGAGCGGCATCACGAATATGCCACGCTCGAGCATCTGCTGCTGGCGCTCACCGACGACAAGGACGCCTCGGCGGTGATGCGC
>CAYOZR010000004.1:0-50278 GCA_964408555.1 uncultured Aestuariivirga sp. | reverse complement strand
TGGCCGCGCGGTGTACACCGCCGCCGGTCCGGCATGGGACTTCCGCCGGAGGTTGGACTGGAGTTGGCCGGCAAAGGCGCTTATATGCAGCGCGAATTACCGCCCAGGATATTGCCCATGACGCAAGCCTCCCTCGACAGTTTCAAGTGCCGCAAGAGCCTCAAGGTGGGCGCCAAGACCTACAGCTATTTCAGCCTCAAGGCGGCGGAGAAGAACGGGCTCAAGGGCATTTCGCGGCTGCCCTATTCGCTGAAGGTGCTGCTGGAAAACCTGCTGCGCCACGAGGATGGGCGCAGCGTCACCAAGGCCGACATCGCGGGCTTCGCCGCCTGGCTTACCAATCGCGGCAAGGCGGAGAAGGAAATCGCCTTCCGCCCGGCGCGCGTGCTGATGCAGGATTTCACCGGAGTTCCGGCGGTGGTCGATCTCGCCGCCATGCGCGATGCGATGCGGGCGCTGGGCCGCGACCCCCGCAAGATCAACCCGCTCGCTCCCGTCGATCTGGTCATCGATCATTCGGTGATGGTCGACTATTTCGCCAATGCCGCGGCCTTCAAGAAAAACGTGGCGCTGGAATACGACCGCAACGGCGAGCGCTACACCTTCCTCAAATGGGGCCAGGGCGCCTTCGACAATTTCCGCGTGGTGCCGCCGGGCACCGGCATCTGCCATCAGGTGAATCTCGAATATCTCGCCAAGACCGTGTGGACCAAGGCGGAGAAGATAAACGGCAAGACCGTCACCATGGCTTATCCCGACACTCTCGTCGGCACCGACAGCCACACCACCATGGTGAATGGCTTGTCGGTTCTCGGCTGGGGAGTGGGTGGCATCGAGGCGGAGGCGGCGATGCTGGGCCAGCCCATCTCCATGCTCATTCCGGAAGTGATCGGCTTCCGTCTGACCGGCAGGCTTCCCGAAGGCACCACCGCCACGGACCTCGTGCTCACCGTCACCCAGATGCTGCGCAAGAAGGGGGTGGTTGGAAAATTCGTCGAGTTCCATGGGCCGGGGCTTGCCACCCTGGCGCTCGAGGACATGGCGACGATCGCCAACATGGCGCCGGAATATGGCGCGACCTGCGGCTTCTTTCCCGTCTCCGCCGAAACCATCGAATATCTGAAAGGCACGGCGCGCGCCCCAGCGCAGGTGGCGCTGGTCGAGAAATACGCCAAGGCCCAGGATATGTTCTGGACGGTGAAATCGCCCGAGCCGCAATTCACCGACAGCCTCGAACTCGATCTCGGCGGCGTGGTTCCCTCCATGGCCGGCCCCAAGCGGCCGCAGGACCGGGTCGCGCTCAAGGATGCGGCTGCCGGTTTTGCCAAAGTCATGGCAGAGGAGTTCAAGAAGGCGGAACAGCTCGGCCGGCGCTTCAAGGTCGATAACGCCAATTTCGATCTCGGCCACGGCGACGTGGTGATCGCCGCCATCACCTCCTGCACCAACACCTCCAACCCGTCGGTGATGATCGGCGCCGGGCTGCTGGCCCGCAACGCGGCGAAGAAGGGCTTGTCGCCCAAGCCGTGGGTCAAGACTTCGCTCGCGCCGGGCAGTCAGGTGGTCACCGAATATCTCAAATCCTCCGGCCTGCAGAAGGACCTCGACAAGATCGGCTTCAACCTGGTCGGCTATGGCTGCACCACCTGCATCGGCAATTCCGGGCCGCTGCCAGAGAATATTTCCGATGCGATCAGGAAGAACGATGTCGTCGCCGCCGCGGTGCTGTCGGGCAACCGCAATTTCGAAGGCCGCGTCAACCCGGACGTGCGCGCCAACTATCTCGCCTCGCCGCCGCTGGTCGTCGCCTATTCGCTGGCCGGATCGCTCAACGTCAATCTCGCCAGCGATCCCCTGGGCCACGACAGAAAGGGCCGACCCGTCTATCTCAAGGACATCTGGCCCACGGCCAGGGAGATCGCCGAATTCGTGCGCCGGCATGTGACGCGCAAGGCCTTCGCCACGAAATACAAGGATGTGTTCAAGGGCGATGCCGCCTGGCGCAAGATCAAGGTGGGCCAGGGCCTCACCTATTCATGGGATGCCAAGAGCACCTATGTGGCGAACCCGCCCTATTTCGACGGCCTTGCCATGCAGCCCGCGCCCGTCGCCGACATTGACGGGGCCCGCGTGCTCGGCCTGTTCCTCGATTCGATCACCACCGATCACATCTCGCCCGCCGGCTCCATCAAGGCGGCTTCGCCCGCCGGCAAATATCTGATGGGGCGCGGCGTCGGGAAGCTCGACTTCAACTCCTACGGGGCGCGGCGCGGCCATCATGAGGTGATGATGCGCGGCAGCTTCGCCAATATCCGCATCAAGAATCAAATGGTGCAAGGCGTGGAAGGCGGCGTCACCATCCATCATCCCACCGGCGCCCAGATGCCGATCTACGATGCGGCGATGCGGTACGGGCAAGAGAAGGCGCCGCTCGTCATCTTCGCCGGCCGCGAATACGGCACCGGCTCGTCGCGCGACTGGGCGGCCAAGGGCACGAAGCTGCTCGGCGTGCGCGCCGTCGTCGCCCAGAGCTTCGAGCGCATCCACCGCTCCAACCTGATCGGCATGGGTGTGGTTCCCCTGCAGTTCAAGGATGGTGAGAGCTGGCAGACGCTCGGCCTCACGGGCGACGAGAAGGTGACGATCAAGGGACTTGCGGCGGGATTGAAGCCGCGCGCCATGCTCACCGTCGAGATCGTCCGCGCCGATCGCTCCACCGCTTCGGCCCAGGTCCAGTGCCGCATCGATACGCTCGACGAACTCGATTACTTCCGCAACGGCGGCATCATGCCCTATGTGCTGCGCAATTTGGCGAAGGTGGCATAGGCACCCGTTAACTCCCTTGATCGTGATCCGCCCTCAACCGTTCGTGAGTGGCCAAGGCGGCGCGCAACCGTCATATTGCCCGGCATGGGACGGTTTCCTGCGATGTCACGGCGGAATGTTCTGGCGCTTGGCGCTGGAGCGGCGGCAGCTTTTGCGATTAGACCCGCGCTGGCCGGCCCGGCGCGCGCCGTGGTCATCGAACTGTTCACCAGCCAGGGCTGCTCGTCCTGTCCGGCGGCCGATGCGCTGATGGGCGAACTGCGCCAGATGCCGGGCGTTATCGTGCTTTCCTACAATATCGATTACTGGGACTATCTCGGCTGGCGCGACACGCTGGCCAGCCCGGAGAAATCGCAGCGCCAATACGATTACGCCAAGGCGCGCGGCGACATGGACGTCTACACGCCGCAGGTGGTGGTGGACGGCGGCAGCCATTACCAGGGTAGCGACAAAGCCGTCATCCTCGCGGCCATCGCCCGGGCGCGGGCGGCGGCGCCCGAGAATCCGATCGCCATTTCGCTCGCGGCCGATGGCCATGAATTCGTCGTCGAGATCGGCAAGGGCAGCGTGGCGCCGGAAGCGACGCTGTGGCTCATGCCTATCATGCCGTCGGTCGCGGTGAAAATCGAGAAGGGCGAAAATGCCGGCAAGGAGATCGTCTATTACAACGCGGTGCGCACGCTGGTTCCCGCCGGCATGTGGCACGGCGCGGCGATGACGCTCAGACTGCCCAAGGACAGTATCGCGCTGTCGTGCTGCAGGGGCGCGGTTGCCCTTCTTCAACAGGGCAAGGCCGGCCCCATCCTCGCCGCCGCCGCCTGGGGCGAGACCGGCGGGTAAGGACGGCTGGACCCGGCGAAGCGTGCCGCTTCGCCGGCATTTCGCGGTTCGTCAAATGACGAATTTGCCGCTCTTGATCCAGATTTTCGAGGTGCTTGCCGTGCAGGCCTGGCTCTGTTTGCCCATGGTGAGCTCGCCGCCATGCCGGCAGGACAGGCTCAGGTGATGGCTGGGCTTGAGCGCCAGGTGGTGCGCCTTGCCGTGCTTCGGAGTGAAGACGAAGTATTCCGTGGCCTTGTCAGAGTTGACGACGGTCATGGCAGTGGCGGCGGTTGCCAGGAGACCTACGGCGGTGGCCGCGGCGATCAGTGTATGGATGATCATGATGCGATTCCTTTGATTGAAGCGGGTTGCGGCGGCGGCTGGCTTGTGCCGGCCGCCTGCCGGTTACATGACGAACTTGCCGTCCTTGATGACGATCTTGGCGAGCTTGGCGTCGACAGTCTCGGTCTTGCCGTTGAGCGAGAGCTGGCAGCCCATCTTGCAGTCGACATCGGCCTTGGCGCCGGCCTTGACGGCGAGGTCCATTTCCTTGCCGCCCTTGGGCATGATCTTGATGGTGTAGGCGGATTTGTCCTGGTTCTCGACCGTCAGGGCGTTGGCGGCGGGAGCGAGGATGGCGAGGGCGAGCGCGCTCGCCACGAAAACGCGGGTTTTCATGGTAGTTCTCCAGTTGGTTTTGATGTTCGGTTGAGGCAGGGGGCGGCGAACGGTGGAACGAGGGTCGTCCGATGCGGGGCTGTCGGGACCCGCTCAGCCGTTATGAACGTGTCCCGGTGCGAAGGGTTTTGGGCACCCTCCGTAGTATGTCCGGATCACTTCCCGGATTTCGGCGGCTGCGGCGGCGGCGGCTTCGGCTGCGCTTGCGGCTTCGGCTTCTGCGTGCCCTGGGGCTGATTGGTCATCGTCGTGTCCTCTTGAATTGTCAGGTCATCTCTCCGGACGGCCTGCACAATAAATCCGGCCGCCGCGCCAACCTAGTTAAGCCTCTGTAATCTCGGTAGCGATATGCCGCGCCCGGTCTTCAAGATTTCGCCGCAATGCGGGGCAGGTCTGTGTGCTTCGCCAAGATTTCGGCGCGATGATTACAAGATCGGCGGCTTGGGACCGTGTTCGCTATCGAGCGAGGCTAGGAACGTCTCGGGCAATTCCCGATGGAGTACCGGCTCGCCGGCCAGAGAACTTCATTCCACCACCACCCTCACCATCAACATCAGCGGATCGATGGGCGAGGCGGTGAAGCCGAAGCGTTTGTAGAAGTGCGCCGCGGATTCGTCCTTGGCATGGACGAGAAGGGCGCGGATGCCGGCGATGCGGGCCGCGTCATGGGTTCGTTCCAAGGCATCGGCGAGGAGTGCCGGTCCCAGCCCGCGCTTCCGCACCGTGCGATCGACCGCAAGCCGGCCGAGCACAATCACCGGGATCGGTTCGGGCATGTTGCGGCGGATGGCGCCGGGAACGCTGGCGTGATGAACGGCACCGGCGGCAAGGCAATAATAGCCTAGGACACGCCGGTTCACGGCGGCCACATAGCTGCGCGAAGCGCCGGAGAGATGATTGAGCAGCGCCCGCTTCTTCAGCCAATCGTTCAGCACCGCAACGCCGCAGTCGAAGCTGGACAGATCGTCGCCGGCCTCGAGCAGGCGCGGCGGCGGGACTTCTATTTCTTCCACGGGCTGCGCCGCTTCTTCAGGCCGCGCAGCACGGTGGCCGATGTGGGGGCCTTGTCGAGCGCCTTGGCGAAGACCTTGAACGCAGCGGCCTCGAGCACGAACAGCCGGCGGTCGAGCAACGCATCGGCGGCGGCGGCCCTGGCGCTATCCAGCATGAATTCGGTGCGCGACTTGTGCGCCGCTTCCGCCGCCAGGTCGATCAGGTTGCGGTCTTGCGGCGACATGCGCAGGCTTATGACGTCCGAGGCGGCCATGGATCGGCACTCCCATCATGGGTCGATTACATTGTATATACATAAATGTAATGCGAAAGCAAGGGTTTCCGGCAGCGGGGCCGGGGCTCTCTAGTCATCGCTTGCCTGATATTCCTACTTGACAATCAATTCCTATTATGCTTATAGTCCTCCCGTCTCCTTTCCAAGGAGGGCGGTTCGCGCGCCGTCGTTGATAAGGGAAGGGGATGCGGGGCCTGAAATTGGCGCGTCTTCACGGAGGCGAACCATAACCAGGGACCACCGCCCACACTCCCTTCCGGCCCGCCGAGGCTGGAACTCCTTAAGTGGATAAAGGATGTCTCCGGGACGAAGTAAACGCCGGAGAGATCTGGAAGTCGAGGGTGGGTAACGGTCAAAATCCGCGGCGCAGAGCCTGCCCCGGACCTGATCCGGGGTGGCCTGAAGAACCACTTGTTCCAATTCTTAATGTGGTGAAGGGCTGCCCGCGCCTTCCCTCCGCTTCACGAAGCGGAACTTTCTCTCCCCCGGTCCGGAAATGTGTCCGGACCAGCAAGGGCGGAGCTATGCCAAAAATTCCCCGTTGCGCGCCCGCCTCACGCCGCCTTTTTCAGGAGCCCGCGATTGATCAGGCTTTCGGCGATCTGCACCGTGTTCAGCGCCGCACCCTTGCGCAGATTGTCGGAGACGATCCAGAGATTGAGGGTGTTGTCCAGGGTGGCATCCTCGCGGATGCGGGACACAAACGTCGCGAAATCGCCGACGCAATCGACCGGCGTCACGTAGCCGCCATCCTCGCGCTTGTCGACGACCATCACACCCGGCGCCTCGCGCAGGATTTCGCGGGCCTCTTCGGCCGAGAGCGGCTTCTCGAACTCGATATTGACCGCTTCCGAATGGCCGACGAAGACCGGAACCCGCACGCAGGTCGCGGTGAGCTTGATCTTGGGGTCGAGAATCTTCTTGGTCTCGACATTCATCTTCCACTCTTCCTTGGTGTCGCCCGAATCCATGAACACGTCGATGTGCGGGATGACATTGAAGGCGATCTGCTTGGCGAATTTCTTCGGCGTCGGCGCGTCGGTGACGAAGATGCCCTTGGTCTGGTTCCACAGCTCGTCCATCGCCTCCTTGCCGGCGCCGGAGACCGACTGGTAGGTGGCGACCACGACGCGCTTGACCCGGGCCGCGTCATGCAAGGGCTTCAGCACCACGACGAGCTGGGCGGTCGAGCAATTGGGATTGGCGATGATGTTCCGCCGCGTCTTGCGCTTCATGTATTCCTCGAGCACATGGGCGTTCACTTCCGGAACCACCAGCGGCACCTCGGCGTCGTAGCGCCAGCAGGAGGAATTATCGATGACCAGGCAGCCGGTCGCGCCGATCTTCGGCGACCAGTCCTTGGAGACAGCCGAGCCCGCCGACATCAGGCAGAAATCGACCCCGGAAAAATCGAACTGCTCGAGATCCCGGCATTTGAGGATGCGGTCGCCATAGGAGACCTCGACGCCCATCGAGCGGCGCGAGGCGACGGCGAAAACCTCGTCGGCGGGGAATTCCCGTTCCGCCAGGATGTTGAGCATTTCGCGGCCGACATTGCCGGTGGCGCCGACGACTGCAACCTTGTAACCCATGAATGAAACTCCTCAAGCTCTTCGGTCCCGCCCTCCCCTTGGACCTGGCCGGTCCAGCATTCGGGCCTGGAGAGGTTCCGCCCTCGATCGCCGTCTTCGCTGGCGTGGCGAAATCCATGGATTGCCTTCGGTTTTGACGGGCTGCCTTCTAGCAGGTCCGCCCCGCCTGTCAACTCGGGCGCCGATTGGGGGTTGGCAGGGCCGGCGGGCTTCGCTATCTAGCCGCTTCCGGCCCCATCGTCTCATGCGGAGAGGTGGCAGAGTGGTCGATCGCGCCGCACTCGAAATGCGGAGTACGGGCAACCGTACCGGGGGTTCGAATCCCTCCCTCTCCGCCATTGTCCCCCGAACAAACATTCTCTTCGATTGGTGGAACGCCGAAATTCCAAAGGAATTCCGGGGTTATGGCCGCAGACCTGTGGACTGCGCAGGCGGAGGGAAATCAGAAATCCATTCTCTTTCTGCTGATATTCTCTGAACCTCTGGACTGAGCGGGTCGCGGTACGGGGATAAATGCCGTCATCATTCAATCAGTTACACTCTCCGTACTACCCTCGGATTTCGCAGTTCCGATGGAACTCCGGAAGCAACTTACTGAAGAATATCACTACGCCACTGACGGCTCGTTACCCTCCTCGCGCGGCCGAAATCGAGCGCCTCCCGCCAGGCGCGGCGCTCGAACGGACGATGCTCGACTACGCCGCCCTCGGCGATCATGCTCGATGACTGACTTCGTTGTGTCTTCCGTAGGGACTGACGCGGTCGCATGTTCGGCGTTCGAGCCGATCCGATGGTCGGCGAAGAATACGAACGAAACCATCCGGCAGGTCAAGGAGCACAACGCGGCGTGGTCCGCGATCTGCAGAAGCGCCGTCCAAAGCAAGTAGCTCCTGGTGAAGTCAACGACGACGGGAACGGCGCGTGAGTGCAATATCTCCGCCAAGTCCTCGCTCGTTCGTGTAGCGGATAGTCATGCGGTTCGCGGCATCAAGCCTAATGTGTACCAGCGCACAGCCTAGTTGTTGGGGAGGATTTGATGCGGCGGATTCTGCGGTGGGAGTGGTCTCAAAGAAGTATCTAAATTGGAGTGAGCGGCTAGCCGGATCATAAGTCGGGACCGCGCCGAAGCTTCGCGATCGCATGCGCGTGGTCTCCACATCGAAGACCACGTCCTGCCAGCTTTGCCGAACATTCACGGTGGCAGGGACGCTATCGTTCGAGTCGTTCTCCCATTGTGACCGAATTTCGCCGTTCCACTTGCCCGTGAGATCAACCGACATCCATGAAGGGCGGGGAAGGCGCGGTACCCGCGCAATCCATCCCCAGGAATGAGAAAGTAGAAAGAGTAGCACGAATTCGACAACACCAACGATTGTCCCAATCGCTAACGGATGCAGCCCGAGCCAACTCGTGAAGCCCGATACAATGGCGGCCAATCCAATGATGATCCAGATTTTGACCTTCAATGGCAGGAGTTGGTGCATTAGTTGCTCACATAGCTTCGCGCGAAGGTAATGAATTCCGTCGCATCATTCACTGTCCAAATTTGCCCGTTACCGAAAAGGCTCTTGACGCCATTCACTTCGACCCACAACGCCCAGATCGGAAGCGTAAGGAGCGTTCTCCCCTCATTCCGGTCACGCAGCCCATGGCCGAGAAAATCGAGAACGGCGATAACGTCATCATAAATCGATGAGTGACCGAAGAGGTTGTCGGGACAGTTGTAGACAAGCGATTCTATGAGAAAGGACGCCGTCGCCTTGGCTCGACTGCGAGCTAGGGGAGCGGAGCCGGCGTTTTCAGCCATGTGATTCCGCAACCGCTTTAGAATCCGAACCACTCGCTTGTTGCGGCGACCGGTTCGATCGTTCTTGGCGCACCCATTAGTGTAGTGTTGCGCCGGGAAATTTGTAATCCGTTGGCCTCCTGCGATCAGCGTGATCCCTTCGACAGGGGCGCCGCGCCCCATCAGCAGGTTTTGACGCGCGCCATAGAGCCGATATACGAACGCCGGGACGACATCGACGCTGACACGATCGCTATCGTCCTTGTGAACGTGCAGCGCCTTTTTCCCCACGTCGAGCGTCGAAGCTCCGTACTCGTCCCGCACGCATGCAGCGAGATGATTCTTGAAATCCTCGAATGTGAAGGGGAGCGGCTCTAGCCCGAGCTCGGCCATGCTCGGCAGATCTGTCGGAGGGCCATCGGTGAAGTATGCATCGGTGAGGCAGACGCAGAGGTCGACGTCGCTTTCCGTGCGGACGTTCGTGTTGTTATGATAGCTGCCCTGTGGAATGATTGCCCACTGGTGCGTAGTTAGGAAAGTGCTGCGGCGCAATGCCCTTCCGATTTTCCGCTGAGCAGCCTCGATCTTTTGTTCTTCGGTATCGCTGGCAGGCTTCTGCCAATGCGAGAAGCGTGCTTCCCATTCACTCCGCGACCGAGGTTTTTGCCCAATTTCCGCGAGCGTCTGCCCCAGAAGAGAGCTCCCTAACAGGTAATGCGGCGGCGTTCCGAATAGTCCACTCATTTCTGCGACTCGCTCCGATGCATGGCGCAACATAGCCCGGTCCGGGCGCGGGTGGAATAGAGTCGTGCAAAATTTCCGTTGATTTTGCAAATCGCCTGTGGCTTTATTCGTGGGTCACGGAGACCGAATCATGGCGGCGGCGATCGAAGCGGAAGTAAGGGAGGTTATGGCGGAATTCGAGCCGCGTCTCCTCGAGATTTGTCGCGGTGGTTGGAGCGACTGGCAGTCATCCCGGCAAAACGCGCTGGAACGCTTCCCGCGCATCCGCGCCAATGTTGTGCATGGCTTCATGGTGCACAGGGCTATCAGCGCATTCGATGATCACGCCGGCGTTCACATCATTCTTCAAGACGAGACTGCCAAATTCCTGTTCCGCCAGAGGGTGCTGGTGCGCCTGAAGAAGGCAGATCGGAATTTTCTCGGATCGAACATTCAGACCCAGGCAGTACTGGCCTTTATCGATTCGCAATTGAGCATCCCCGGCCTTCCCGATGCCCAGAAGGTCGATGTCGTCTATGTGCTCAACGATCTCGCAACGGCCATCGAACGGATCGCGGTGACCGCGAGGGACAATAACGCTCGGCTCTGGTCGTACGACATCGAGCACCGCCGTGCCGCGACTGTGCTGCCGCTTCCGCAGCCGATCGCACCGGTCGAGGGAGGAAACGTGGTTCGGCTGCGATCCCGTCCGGATCACAACGCAAAGGACCGCGACGAAGACAAGCGCGGGTAAGGTCATGTCTGTCAATGGAGGAATGCTGCGCTTGGCGCGGCAGCGAAAAGGATTCCAACAGGGCGAAGCGGCAGAACGCCTCGGCTTCGCGCAGGCTACACTCTCCCGCGTTGAAAATGGCCTGATCGAACCAGCGCCGGAAATGATTGACCGCGCGGCGCGGGTCTACGAGTTGCCGCGCTCGTTTTTCGAGCAGACCGATCCCATCTATGGCGCCCCCGTTTCGGTGCATCCGATGTGGCGCCGGAAAGCGGATGTGACCCTGCACGATATGGATTGCATTGTTGCGGAACTCAACATCAGAACAATGCACATTCGCCGTTTGCTCGACGCGGCTGAACTCGATCATGGTTTGAGCATCCCGCGTCTCGATCTTGACGAGTATGGCGACCCTGAGAAAGTTGCTGCCTTGGTCCGCGCGCACTGGAAGCTCCCACCGGGTCCGATCAAGAACCTGACGGCCGTGGCCGAGCAGGCCGGTGTCATTGTTGTACACTCAGCGCTCGCCGGCAGTGCCGTCAGCGGGGTGACATTCGCCGTCCCAGGCATGCCGCCACTTATCGTGTTAAATGAAGAACAGCCAGCCGACCGACAACGCTTTACGCTTGCGCACGAAATCGCACACCTTGTCATGCACCGTTTCCCGTCGTCTACAATGGAGGACGAGGCGAATGTGTTTGCCGGCGCCCTGCTCATGCCGGCCAACGACATCCGATCCAATTTCATAGGCCGTAAAGTCGATTTTGCTCTTCTCGCATCACTCAAGCCTGAGTGGAAAGTTGCGATGCAGTCATTGCTGATGCGCGCCCGGTCGCTCGGCTTTGTTTCGCCAAATCAGGAGCGATACCTATGGCAGCAGTTCAGCGCCCGGCGCATGAGGCTTCGGGAGCCCCCGGAACTCGATTTTCCTGTTGAAAAGCCTTCCACCATCGGGGCCATGATCAGATTGCACATGGAAGCGCTGGATTACGATCTGGCGGGCCTCGAAGCGCTGCTGCACATGAAAGCCGAAGAGATACCCGTATTCCATGGAATTTCATCGAGTCCCAACCGAACCGGCGGCCCCAATCTTCGGGTGGTGCGATAGCAAAATTGATTCGAACATAGCTCATCGTGTTGTTGTCACACAAAAACGAATCAGCTAACGTTGATTCGTCATACGAAGGAGCTTCCATGCCGCGCCCGCGCTCTCTTGCACCACGATCAGCCGTCGCAAACGTCCGGCTAACAGAGCAAGAGCGCGCGGAGATGGAGCGAGTGGCCTTGGAGAGTGGCCACAAGACAATCGCCGAATATGTGCGATTTCTCCACACGCAGTTCATGGATATGCAGGAACCAGAACGCGATGAGGATGTGCCGCCCCGAGAGGAATTCCCCAAGAAGCTGGTTCGCCCATTTCACAAAACTGATTTCGGGCAGGTCTACTGGGGCGACAGTCGCGCCTGGATGTTCAACGTCGCAGCGGAGAAATCAGTTGATCTCGTTATGACAAGCCCTCCCTTCGGGCTTGTCCGCAAGAAGAGCTATGGAAACGAAGATGCTGATCAATATTGCAATTGGTTCCGCCCGTTTGCCGAGGGCTTTCATCGCGTCCTAAAGGACGAAGGAAGCCTAGTTATCGACATCGGCGGTGCGTGGATACCAGGACAGCCAACTCGCAGCCTTTATCATTTCAAGCTGCTAGTCATGCTCGTGGAGGAATTCGGCTTCCACCTTTGTCAGGAACATTATTGGTGGAATCCATCAAAGCTGCCGACGCCAGCCGAGTGGGTGAACGTGCGGCGCGTCAGGGTAAAGGACGCTGTTAACTGCGTGTGGTGGCTTTCGAAATCCCCGTTCCCAAAGGCGAACAATCGGAGAGTTCTGCAACCCTACAGCAAATCGATGCGCGATTTGCTGCAAAACGGATATGTTGCGAAGCAGCGTCCGTCCGGACACGACATCTCGACTAAATTCCAGAAGGACAATGGCGGGTCGGTGCCGCCGAACCTTCTCGCGATAGCAAACACGGAATCAACCAGCCGCTACCAGGAATTTTGCCGGGATAACAATATACCGATTCACCCCGCCCGCTTTCCTGCTCAATTGCCGGAATATTTTATCCGCATGCTCACTGATCCCGGCGACACAGTTGTCGACCCATTCGCTGGGTCTTGCGTAACGGGTGCTGTTGCCGAAGCGCTCAGGCGTCACTGGGTGTGCTGCGAACTTTCGGAAGAATACCTTCAGGGTGCGTTGGCGCGTTTCACTCCATCGGTGCAACCGCTGCTGAAAGACAAGACGCCGGTGTATGAGATTTCCCCGCCGTGCTCCCTCTCCATTCTGGACGTAGAAACGCCATTCCTCGCGGATGGCGGCGCTGAGCGCCGACTGCCGAATCGGCATGTGAACGGTAATGCAGTCAATGGAGAGTCCCGGCCCAAGCCCGAAGCAATCCTTGTTTCATCCGCGAAAAGTCAATCGCGATTGGCACGCCTCCGGCTGGCTGCTGATGAATAAGACTTGGTGCTTCAACGCTCATCGCCACCAGTGACCGCTTAAGCAGTGCGGTAAGTTCATCATTTCTCGCGTATCCACGGCCATAGCGAACGATCTGCTCTACAGCCTCTCGAAATCGAACCGTTGCCGTATCAGCTGCAAGATATTTTACCTCGATCACCGCAACGACCCGCGCACTTGTTGAGTCGACAAGCACGAGGTCAGGTCGATCGGCGCCGGTACCTACGCCGTAAGCGGACAGGATATTGTCCACGATTGCTTCCGACGGCTCCATCGCTGGCATCTGATAAAGGCTGGTCGATTGCTGCCAATACAGGGCGAACGGCCCACAGGTCAGGATCGGAATTGTAGGATCATTGGCAAGCAGTGCGAGGCTGAACGGCTTATTGAGGTCTTTCGCCAGCGCCTCGCCGATGGCAATCGCGGTTGCAAGTTCGAATCGTCGCCAAGCCTCGAGTGGTCCGATGAGTGTCGAATTGACCACTGTGCGGATCGCAGTCTCCTCCCCTGCCTCGACTCCGGCTAGGGCGTTGTACGCTTCGACGGCCAATCGATAGACGACTCTCCGCGAACGCGCAGCATCGCGGAGTACTCCATCTGCTGGCCTTCGCCGAACGGCCGGGCTGCGAAGTGCGTCACGAAGTGCATCAAGCCTGCGAACTTGGTTCAATTGCGCCATGACGCTTTCGGTGAGGGCTGAATAGGCGGACCCCGGCGGCTGCAATGATTGTAGCCGCGCCGCGAACTGCGATGCACTGTAGACAACCCACGCGAGTACCTGATTGGGTCCGGTGTCGAATGACCGAACCGGTTCCTGTGCAACAATGGCTGTAGAAGTACCCGTTCTAATTCGATGGAGAGCCGTGGCGCGAGCATCGATACGCCCGCGCGCCATTGCGTCGTCAATCCGGGGCCGAACGACCAAGAGCGCTTGCGTCTCATGGCGATGAAGGAGCAAATGGCGCGTCAAAATTCGAACCGGCGCAGATAACGCCCAATGACCGCGAAGCAGTTCCCGATCGCGGTCTGCTATTGTCCGCGGACTTTGCACTTCGACCTGCGTTCCAGGTCGAAAGTATCGAAGCAGCGCTCCGGCAGCAAAATCAGAGATTGCAATGTCTATATCGGCGGTCATACTGACATCGTCGCAAGCCGCCTTCGAATTCGCGCAGCCTGCGTTTCGTCCAGCTTGAATGCGGTAGTCATCGCATCCGCGATGCTCTCTGCGTCATGAGCGACCACACCATCCAACATTGGGAGGAGCACCATGTCGAACGCGTCAAGCGCGGCTTCGCGCATCCCCGCCGATGCTTCTTCGAAGAAGGATGCACCTGGTTCAATTGCGCGGATCGCCCGTATGGCGTCAATGATAGGCGCAGGACCGATCGTTCGGACTTTGTTTATTGCTCCCCACAACACTGCCAGCGGACAAGGTCCGTCCGGTGGCGCGCTCTTGTCGAACCGTGTCAAAAAATCACTGATGAACGTCTTCTGATCCCTGGGAGCGTCCACGTAGACCCAGCCAAACCGGCGAGCAAGGGCATAGCTCATTTGGTAAAGTGAGGCCTTGTCGATCGAATTGATCGTGGCAATCAATCGCCAAGCTGAGCTTGGAGAATACTCGTGCTCCGCCGCCCCTGCCTTCGGCTCCGGTAAGATCACGTATTGTGCACTATTTTTGTCTTCGACCTTTGTTCGATAAGGAAGTGTCGTTTGCTGGCCCGAAAGCACCGTGAACAACGGCCCGATCACCTTGTCGATGTCGCAGCGATTCAACTCGTCTATCACCAGCGGACGGTCGAATGCCTGCAGCAAAATGCCCGGAAGAAAAGCAACAGCACCATTTCCGACGGGCTGATATCCACCAATGATGTCTTGAGAGCTCCAATCAGCCGAACCAGTTATCAGCGCCCATTTCCCGCCGGCAAGCGACGTAGCAATCCACCGCGCAAGAGTCGTTTTGCCCGTACCAGGCGGCCCATAGAGCATGAGATGCTGCTTGCCGGATTTGAGTGCAGCATTGATTTGGCGGTAGACACCCGGATCAATCCCGAGAAGATCTGTGTTTTCCGGGATATCGGGAACGCCCCCCGCTGTTTCAGTTTCTTCCTCGTCATCCGCGGCCCCGACAATGGTTGGTGCGGCGATAGGCCCGGCAGTCTTATATGCGTCGAGGATCGCCTGCTTCAACGCATCAAGATCGGCGTCCTTTGTCAAATCGAAGATCGGAGTGGCGCCTGGCGTGCCGCCAATGGGTGCCGCTTGAATGGCTTCAGCCAAGGCGTCGATAACAGCGCCATAGGTTAGTGATTTGGAACTTCCACCGGCGGTGACATTGATTGCATCGCCTCGATCCCTTAGCCCGAGTAGTCCTGCCAAGAGGTACGGCTGTGCCTTGTCCTTGTATGTCATGGCGCCCGTTGCAGGATCAAACGCGAAAGTGTCGGACGAGCTTCCCGCTTCAACTGGACCATGAAACACAAACAGGCCGGTGACCTCGAAATCGTCATCCTTAATGAAGGTACCGCTATCCGTGGCAATCAGAGGAAGGATGCGAACTGCGAGCCCTGCCTTGTCGCCTTGCGCTGTATTCGCTTGCCCGATGTTCGACGAAGTTGCGGCAGGAGGTATTTGGGCGACAGGTATGGCACCGCTAGCGTCGATCTGGAAGAGCCACCGCGGCGGCTTGTTCGACGAATACCCTGGTTTTTCCCAGTAACCCTCGCCAAGATTAATTGTGTGGGAGCCCAGCTCGGCGCCGCCCTTGAACCCGCAACGGGTGAACTGGAATCCCCTATCCTTCAGAAAGAGTCGGAACCAGCTAAAAAAGGCGTCCTGCTTGTCTTCGGCCAATTCATACCCCCCCGGCGGGATGCTGCACCGATTCTGCTTTGCCAGCCTCCAAGCCGCATTCAAGCTACATATCCCGGCTCCAACCGGCAACGGTGGATTTTCGCCGACGTTGCTTTTGGCGAGCCTATGGCGAGCCAAAAACGAAAGCCCCGGACCATTAATCCGGGGCTTCACGTAAACTATTGTATTATCTAGTAGATTTGGTTGCGGGAGCTGGATTTGAACCAACGACCTTCAGGTTATGAGCCTGATGAGTGCCCGTTGCCGCTGCCACTCCACCGGGAAGGGCTTAAGCAGCGCGTCAAGCTGTAGCCCCTCAGGTTGCCGACCATCCAGGATCACTTCGACGATGTCAGGTGCCAGGAGCGTCAGCCGCAGAACTCGGCTGAGATAGGACGGATTGATCTTCTCGGCCGCGGCGAGGTCCCGGACGGTCGCAAACTCGCCGCCCTCCAACATCCGCTTCCAGCGATGGGCGCGGGCGATCGCCTTGACCATCGCGCTGTTGATGCGCGGCCGAGGTGGCGTCCAAGAATCGGAGCCAAGCGGCGCGAGGACCACCTTGCGTCCGCCGCGCTTGCGGAAAGTCAGCGGCACGCGGACGGTCAGGGTGCTGCCGTCATTGCTGATTTCTGCGGGAGGCATCACGCAGCCCTCCGAGGCGCTGCCATCATTCGAAGTTCGGCAATGAGGCTCGCGAGCCCGGCGGTGCGCAGTCGGATAGCGACACCGTCGAGGCTGACATCGACGCGCTGGACCAGAAGCTGGACGATACGGGTCTGTTCGGCGGGGAACAGTTCGTCCCACACGGGGTCGATTTCTTTGATAATCTTGCGTACTTCCGATTCGTCGATGTCCTCATCGATTTGCCGGGTCGACAACCACGTCCGCACGATCATTTCTGGTGCGCGCAGAAGCCCTCGCAACTGGTCGACGACCGCCGTTTCGATTTCGGCGGCGGCAACGCGCCGGATCGGGCAGGTCTCGGGACCGAGTTTCAACACCGACTGGCTCACATAGTAGCGATAGAGCCGCCCGGCCTTGCGGGTGTAAGTGGGCGACATGGCGCAGCCGGTGGGGCCAAAGATGAGACCTTTGAGGAGGGCGGGTTCGGTGGTGCGGGTGCGGCGCGCGCGGACACGTGGGCTTTCCTGCAGAATGCCGTGGACCCGGTTCCAGAGTTCGAGACAGATGATCGCCTCGTGCTCGCCCGGATAGGCCGTCCCCTTGTGGACGGCATCGCCGACATAGACCCGGTTGTTGATCAGCTTGTAGAGGAAGCCCTTGTCGATCGGCTTGCCGCGCCGGGTCGTTAGGCCTTCGGCGTTGAGCGTGCGGGTCAGCAACGTGGCGGACCCCACCTTCAGAAACCGCTCAAAGATCATCCGGACAGTCGCAGCCTCTTTCTCGTCGATCAGAAGCTTTCGGCTCTCGACGCGGTAGCCGAGCGGCACAAAGCCACCCATCCACATGCCCTTCTTGCGGGATGCCGCGAACTTGTCGCGGATGCGTTCGCCAATCACCTCTCGCTCGAACTGCGCGAACGACAGCAGGATGTTGAGCGTCAGCCGCCCCATCGACGTCGTCGTGTTGAACGACTGCGTCACCGATACGAAGGTCACGTTGCGGCGGTCGAACACCTCAACCAGCTTGGAAAAATCCATGAGCGATCGGGACAGGCGGTCGATCTTGTAGACCACCACGACGTCGACTTGGCCTTGTTCGATGTCGCCCAGCAGCCGCTTCAGCGCCGGGCGTTCGAGCGTGCCGCCAGAGACACCGCCGTCGTCGTAGCGATCCGGCACGAGCATCCAACCCTCTTGCTTTTGGCTGGCGGTATAGGCCTCGCAGGCCTCGCGCTGGGCGTCGAGGCTGCTGAATTCCATGTCGAGGCCTTCCTCGGACGACTTGCGCGTATAGACCGCGCAGCGGACTTTCGGCGTGACCTTGGATTGCGGGCGAGGCTGCTTCATGGGCGACCCTTCTGACTTTTCAGGCCGAAGAACACCCAGCCGTTCCAGCGGGTGCCGGTGATGGCTCGGGCGATGGCGGACAGCGACTTGTAGGGCGCGCCCTTGAACTCGTAGCCCTTGTCGCGGACGGTCACGACATGCTCGACACTTTGCCATTCCCGGATGAGGCGCGTGCCCGAAACCGGCTTCTGATCGGCCCGGATGCGCCGCATGATGGGATTGGTCTCGTCGACACCCCGCGCCAGTGCCTCGAGGCGCTTTACCGTCTCGGGCTTCAGTCCGCCAAACGCCAGTTCCTGGACGCGGTAGGCGAGACGGCTTTCGAGGAAGCGGCGGTTGTAGGGCGGGGGCTCGCTGGCGAACAGATCGCGCCACATGTTCTTCAGACCCGGCGTGGGCATCGTCTTGATGGCGGCTACGCGGGCGAGGACGGGGTCAGAAGAAGGAGTGGTCTTAAGCCTCGCAAGCTGGGCCAGCACATGGTCGCTCATGGCGCCGTTCTCCGGGAGAGTTGGGTTTCCACATGACCGCTCTGGCGGGCGACACAGTCCAGCGAATTTTCTCCGGTCAGTACAGAGATATGGCTTGACTGTCGGGCCTTCAGTCGAACGACGCCGGCCGCCAGAATCTCCGCCACCTCGGCGAGGCGCTCGTCGGCAGTCATGAGATCGGGGGAAAGCGGGTTCATTTGGAGCCCCCGTTCTTGTCGCGGAGCGAGGTTCTAAGCTGCAGTCCGCAGATCAGCCGCTTTCTGGCGCTTTGTCGGCGGTTGAAGCCCCGCAGGAGCAACTCCTGGACGAAGGCCTTCTGACTGTTCTGCGGCTCACCTTGTTCTCGGGCCCACTCCTTCCAAACTTCGAAGATATCGCTGCTGCCACAGGAAAACCCTGGAGCAATTTCGCAATACGCACTCAGGAACCGGCCGACGGGATCAAGCTCATCCAGATGATTTGCCGTCAAATCCCGTACGCAGGCCGGAGGGGCGAGGCCAATGCTCTGCCACTTGAGGCAGCCTTCAACAGCCCACAGCAGAATGCCGTCGCTTTCCACCAACAACTCCTCGACGAGGTGGGGATTACGTTCGTTGGCCGCGATGGTGACCGTGAATGGTACGATGTGGATGCGCCGGCGGATGGCCTCGTCGACGCCACCGAGATTGGGAAGCTGATTGCCGGTCATCATAATCTTGAAGGTGGGCTCGAAATTCCAGAAGTCCTGGCGCATGTGGCGTGCCATCAACCGATCGCCACCCGTCATGAGCTTGAGCCGGCTCTCGGCGATTCGGGCACCACGCTCGATTTCTGACGCCACAACGAGCCGCGCACCCCGGAGGATCGCAAGTTCCGTAGGGTGCTGTTGGTAGTTCGATGCTGTGAACGTACCCAGTGCTGCAGCTGTGGCGTAGTCACCCAGGATATCCATCAGCACCGTGGTGAAGACCGACTTGCCGTTGGCGCCCGTGCCCCACAGAAAGAAGAATGCATGTTCCCGGACCGAGCCGGTGAGACAGTAGCCGGCCACACGTTGCAAGAAGTCGCCGAGCTCCTTGTCGCCTCCACTGATCTTATGCAGGAAGTTACGCCAGCGCGGTGCCTCGTCCGATGGCGAGGCCTTCGTCATGCGCGTCATGCAAAGTTCTGGGTCGTGGCAGGAGATATTGCCCGACTTGAGGTCAACAACACCGCCCGGCGTGTTGAGCAGCCAGGGATCGCGATCCCAGCTACTGTCGTCCCGGCAGAGGCGTTGATCTGATCGCGCAAGTTCCTCCACCGCCTTGATCTTCTTGATTGAAGCCAGGCGCTCAGTCTTGTGCGGCTCCGTTTCCGATTGCGCAAGTTCACGGCAAATCCGGCGGATCGTCTCACGGGCCGTAACCTTGCCGTCCCGCTTCCAGCGCTGGCCGTCGCATTTCATCCAGCAGGACCATGCGTCTACGTAGCAAAGATATCCCTCGTTCCGTTCCGCGAAGAACAGGGCAATCGCATCGTCGCTCGTATCCGATGCGGTCGATGAAGACGGCGACACTCTTGGAAGGCGGCGCTTCCGGCCAGACATTCTCAGCTCTCCATGCCATCAGAAGCGGCATGCACCGGTATCGTGCGGCCGACGGCCTCGAAGGCCATGATGTCTTCGAGCGAGTAGATGATTCTCCGCCCGAGGCGGATGAATGCCGGGCCGACGCCAAGGTAGCGCCAGCGCTGGAGCGTGCGCCGGCTGAGATTCCAGCGCTGAGCGAGTTGAGTTTCGGTGAGGTGTGTCTGCATCATTCGGTCGTCCGATGTGGAAAAGCTTGCGACTGGATTGCCTTGGGACGACACAAACTGCAAAATCGGCCACACTTGGCCAATTTGATTCTGGCCGGAATTCAGAAACGTGCGGGAAATCGGGCTTGGCTCGTAAATTGGCTAAAAAAAATGTGGATTCGAAAGTTGAGGGTATGCGTCCGTGGGACGATCCCAAGGCAATCGCGCAGGGAATCATGCCTGATCGACGGCCTTGGTATGCACAACTGGAACCTGCCGAAGGTGTTCCGGCCTGGGAGGCGCTCTATCACTTCATCGATGCCGACCGGTCTGAACGGTTCTATCGGCTCGATCTGATGGGATACGGCGATGAGGGCAATCGGCATCCCGATTGGCCGGACGAGGAACTGGCCGATTTCAACTCAAAGCACTTTCATTGGAAAATGGAGAAAGCTGAATTTGAACACCTACTCTATTGGCGGCTCAGAAAGGGGAAACTCATCGCGAGGGGATTCAGCAGCACCTCGGCATTGGACGCACCGAGACAGGAGATTGCAGGGGAACGCTGGGCAGATCTTGAACTGGATATCAGGAAGTCCAAAGCCTCGGGACCGGGAATCGACATGACGCAAATCCTCGTGTTTGACCCGAGTCGGCTAAAAAAAAGATCGACGAAGTCGATGGTGAGGGTTTCGGCCGCTAGGCTACGTGCCTGGTACAACAAACGGATTACTGAGTTCAGTTGTCTCGGAAAGACCCCCTCTCGTGAAGACGACGACAAAGCCGCCCGTAAAATGTTTGGCAAGAGTGTTTCCCGCTCACCTGTGCGGACTTTGCGCCGTGAACTGGCCCCACAATCCTGGACACAGAAGGGTCGCCGAAAGAAACCCACCACTCAATCCAAGCAGTGACACGTCTGACACGTATGACGCATTGCAGAACCTATGTTCTTCGCGAGTCATTCATTGAAGTGAAGATAATAGTTCCGAATACCTGTCACATCCGTCACAAGGGTCATTGTCACCCCTGCATTCTGAATTGCAGATTGCCGGACATCCTTTCAGCACAGGTTCTATCCTGACCGGCGGACAGGCGCCGTATTGCGGTTGCCATGGCTTCACTCTTCCGAGGAGTGCGCGCACAGCGCATGACGGTCTCGCGACGAGCAGCGCGTCTGCCAGTTGTCATCTCATGTCACAATATGTCGATTAATGTCGCAATTACAATAAATTGGGTGATCTGATATCATCGTGTTCATGATCGTGGCGGATGCATATGGGAGCGATGGTTGTGGAAGACCCCGGGGGGGGGCAGTCAAAGTCTGGAGCCTTTCGATTGGGACCGGCGTGGGCAGCTACGCACGCAATGCCGCGAATTTGCCGACGGGGTATCCCCCAGCTGCGAACCTTCCGAACCCCCGAAATATCGACATTTTCTGCGCTGATGCCCCGTGAATTTGTACCGTCAGGACTCGACTAACTCCGGAGATGAAAGGGACGATTCCTGACATGTCCAGGTCCGCCACTGCCGCCGCTGCCGATAGGCCCTCTGGCAATGCCGATCTCGCCGCCCTCATGATGGGGCTTGGGCTTCGCATCGAGCACCGGGCACTTGACGCCCTGATCCCTTTTGCGCGCAATGCCCGCATCCACTCAGATGAGCAGGTGGCCCTGATTGCAGGTTCCATCCGGTCCTTCGGCTTCACCAATCCGGTCCTGGTTGATGGGGCCAACGGGATCATTGCTGGTCATGGAAGGCTCATGGCCGCCCGCAAGCTTGGTCTTGCCAGCGTGCCGGTGATCGAGCTCGGGCATTTGAGCGAGAGGGACAAGCGCGCCCTCGTCATTGCCGACAACAAGCTGGCCGAGCGCGCCGGCTGGGACTTGAACCTGCTGGCCCTGGAAGCAGGTGAGCTTTCGGATCTGGGCGTCGATCTCAATGCGCTTGGCTTCACGGCCGGGGATCTCGACGAGCTCTTGGCGCAGGAAGGAACCGATCCGCGCGAGGAAGAGACCCCTGATCTTCCAGCGAACCCGGTGACCCGTCTCGGTGATCTCTGGCAGCTTGGCTCCCACCGGCTTCTCTGCGGCGATGCCACCGATGCGGAGGCGGTGGCGCGGCTGCTTGATGGTGTCCGTCCTCACTTGATGGTCACCGACCCGCCCTATGGCGTGAACTACGATCCCGCTTGGCGCAACGGGGCAGGGTCCTCGCAGACCGTGAGAACCGGCAAGGTGCTCAATGATGACCGCGCCGACTGGCGGGAGGCGTGGGCGCTGTTTCCGGGCGACGTGGCCTACGTCTGGCATGGCGCGCTTCATGCAACGACGGTGGCCGAGAGCCTGAAGGCCTCCGACCTTGCAATCCGCTCGCAGATCATCTGGGCCAAAGATCGGCTGGTCCTGAGCCGCGGCGATTACCATTGGCAGCATGAGCCCTGCTGGTATGCGGTGCGCGATAAAGGCAAAGGCCACTGGTCCGGCGACAGGAAGCAGACGACGCTGTGGAGCATCCCCAACCGGGACCAGGATGCCGCGACCGTCCACGGCACGCAGAAGCCGGTCGAATGCATGCGGCGGCCGATGCTCAACAATGCCTCCCGTGGGCAGGCGGTCTATGATCCGTTCCTCGGTTCCGGCACCACGCTCATTGCTGCCGAAACCACCGGCCGCATCTGCCTCGGTCTCGAGCTGAGCCCCGCCTATGTCGATGTGATCGTGGAACGCTGGCAAGGATTCACGGGGAAGGAGGCAGTCCTCGATGGAGACGGCAGGAGCTTCAACGAGATGAGGGCCGATCGTGAACTCGAGATGATCCAGGGTCGGCAGAATTTGGAAGACAGGGATAACTGATGCAGTCGCGCCGTGCATCAATGATAGAAGCCGCAACAAACGTTCTGACAGGTCTGGTCTTGGCCCTCCTGATGCAGTTGGCCTTGTGTGATGCCCTCGGCATTATCGCGACCCGGCAGCAAAACCTGACGATTGCAGCCACATTCTCCAGTCCTTCCATCATGCGCAGCTACGTCCTGCGACACCTTTTCAACGTCTGGGTCCGGAGATCCATGCGCAATGCGACAACCGGGAGGCCCGTCTGATGCGCGGACGGCGCCCCAAACCCACGCAGATCAAGGTGATCAGTGGCAATCCCGGCAAGCGGGCACTCAACACGCGCGAGCCTCGTCCCGCCGCAGCCATGCCGACCTGCCCCGCGCACTTGAACCCTTCCGCCAAGGCCGAGTGGAAGCGCCTTGCCCGGGAGCTCCACGATATCGGCATCCTCAGCAACCTCGACCGCGCAACACTCGCCGGCTACTGTCAGGCCTATGGTCGCTGGGTCGAGGCGGAGAAGAAGCTCAAGGAGACACCGGCCATCCTGAAGATGCCATCCGGGTACCTGCAGCAGAACCCCTGGCTCACCATCGCCAACAAGCAACTCGAATTCTTGCAGAGATTCGCATCTGAGCTAGGCCTCAGCCCATCTTCCCGATCCCGGGTTGCGAGTGTTCAGCCCTTCCAGCCAAAGCCATGGGAATTTGGCAGGTACCAAAATGGATCATTGGAAGCGGAGAGGGTTGAGAGATACTTCGACTAGTGCGTAAGCTCACAGACATGCCGCGGGACGTTTTGCCAGAGTTCGCTTATCAACCGCAAGCGGTCGTCAAACGCGGCGGGTGGTACTTCCGGGATGGGCCAAGAACGGACTCGCGGTAACAGTGGCTTATGGCAAATCAACCGGCTTCAGGACTGCCTCCCTCGTGGCCTCGTACAGCTGCGCGGCATGCTCAGGTGATGTTTCTTCCTCAGTTACGCTTTGGTTGCACTAGCCAGAGGCACAGCTAGGTAGAGCCGCATGTGCCGTTCCATCGGGACGATTGACAATAAATCCCGGCTCTGATGCTTACTGGGAGTGCATTGCAATATCGTTGTACGCAGAGTAGCATCATTGAAAATATAACAGGGAGCGAAACAATGCGTCGTCGTAGTCTTCTACAAGCTGCCGCAGGTGTGGCTGTTATCTCCGCCACCCCTTCCTTCGTGCGCCGTGCAGGAGCACAGGAGAAAAAAGTCTTGCGCATGGCCTTTGCAGACGAGGTCCTCACACTCGACCCCATCAAGACCGTTTATGGGCCTGATATCCTGATACAGGGCATCATGTTTTCGCGGCTGTTGCGGGCGTCCGCAAATCGCAAGGAACTGTTCCCCGGTCTTGCGGCAAGTTATGAGATCTCGGCCGACGGCAAGACCTACACGTTCAAACTGGCCGACGCGAAATTTTCGGATGGTTCGCCGATCACTGCCGAAGATGTTGCCTTCAGCTTCAGCCGCATGCGTTTCCAGAAGGACTCGGCATATGCCGGGCCGTTCACCGCTTTGGAGAAGGTCGAGGCCACTGATCCGAAGACCGTCGTGATGCATCTCAACAAGACATTCACGCCCTTCATCCAGAATGTCGAGATGTGGAACAGCGGAATCGTACCGAAGGCGGCGGTCGAGGCGATGGGCGATGAAAAGTTCGCGCAAACGCCGGTCTCGTCCGGTCCCTTCCGTCTCGTCGAGTGGCGCAAGGGCGACCGCGTCATTCTGGAGAAGAATCCGAACTACTATCGCGCCGGTCTGCCTTATCTCGACGGTATCGAAATCATCTATGTGGCAGACGACAATACGCGCGTATCAATGCTGCGTGCCGGCGAAGTCGACATGATTTTGGGAGCACCCTATCCCCTCATTCAGCAACTCGGCGCAGAGGGCTTCCAGGCGACGCCGGAGCCTTCGAGTGTCATCAACGAGATGCTGATCAATCATTCGTCGGAGCCGTTCAACGACATTCTTGTCCGCCAGGCGGTCAGTATCGGCATCGATCGCAAGGCGATCGCCGACGCGGTAACGCTCGGAATGGCCCAGCCCGCAAGCTCGCTTATGGCTCCGGTGCTCAACTACTTCAATACCGATCTGCCGGTGCCGGTGCGCGACGTTGCCAAGGCCAAGGAACTGCTGGCGCAGGCTGGCAAGCCGAATCTCAGTTTCGATTTGTTGATCTCCGCAGGTCTTGCAGCCGACGAGCGCACCGCCGTGCTGATCCAATCTCAGCTTGCTGAAGTTGGCATCACCGTGAACATCAGCAAGGTCGACTCGACGCAAGCCTGGAACAGCTTGGTCGACGGCAGCTACCAGGCAACGCTCAATTGGTGGTACAATGAAACTCCTGATCCCGACGTCGCGCTGCGCTGGGCGATCTGGGGCGCCGGCGAGAACAAATCCTACTACACCCGCTATAACAGCGACAAAGTGAACCAGATCCTCGAGGAAGCGGCTGCGGCTCCTGAGGGTGATGGTCGCAAGGCGCTCTACTTTGAAGCCCAGAAGATCGCCTACGATGAGGTTGCGCAGGTTGGGCTGTTCTACCCGCCCACCCGCAACGTCTACAGCCCCAAGGTTAAAGGCATGAAGCTCAACCCGGGCTATCAGTTCTCTACGATCGACGAGGTCAAGCTGGAAGGTTGACGGCAAGCTATCGCCTAGCGGGCGGCTGCTGACCCGTTCGGCGCCCATCCAGCCGAGGTACCCATTCAATGGACCGATTCGCCTTTGTATTGAGGCGTCCGCCGCAGCTTGTGCCTGTGCTGCTCGGTATCAGTCTCATCACATTCATCCTCGTACAGATGATGCCGGGTGATCCCGTGCGCATCATGCTCGGTCCGCGCGCGTCAGAGGATGCGATCGCGGCGGTGCGGGCCCGTTACGGTCTCGACCAGCCCCTTCTCATCCAATACGGATACTATCTTGTGAATGTCCTGCGCGCGGACTTCGGCCAATCGCTGGCCTTCCGTGCCCCCGTACTCGACATTATTCTGGAGCGGCTTTTGCCGACCATCTGTCTGCTCGTCTATGGTCTGGTGATGGCCGTGAGTTTCACGGTCGCGCTCGCAGTTGCCGCAGCGCGCCGGCCCGGTGGATGGGTCGATCAGTTGGTGCGCCTGTTTTGCGTCGCCGGGCTTGGGCTGCCGTCCTTCTGGCTCGGCCTCATGCTGATCATGCTGTTCAGCCTGCGGCTGAAGTTGTTCCCAGTCTCCGGTTTCGGGGACTCCCTCATTGACGTGCTGTGGCACCTGTTCCTGCCGGCCCTGACGATCGCGATCGCGGTCACGCCGATCCTGACCCGCAATCTACGCGCGACATTAATTGCCCAATCGACAGCAGACTACGCCGTTGCCGGTCGCTCCAAGGGACTGTCGGAACGCGATGTCTTCTTCCGTCATGTATTTCCCAATTCGCTGCTGCCAACCATCAGCCTTCTCGGCATCGTCGTCTCCTTTTTGATTGGTGGTACGGTTGTCGTAGAAACCGTCTTCAACGTGCCGGGCATGGGTCAGTTGTTGGTGCGCGCCGTGCTTTTGCGGGACTATTTTATCGTGCAGGGCATCACTCTGTTTTTCGCCGTTGGTGTGGTGCTCACCAATTTCATCGTCGACATTATCACCGTCGCACTCGATCCACGGGTGAAGCTATGAACACCGATAGCAGGATCAGGCCTCGTACTGCTTTTGGATCATCGTTTCTCCGGTTACCGGTCACTCTGCTAGTCGGCGGCTCGATACTCTTGGGCTGGATTCTCTTCGCAGTATTCGGTCCTGCATTCACGATCCACGATCCTATCGCCGTCGATCTGGCGCACGCGCTGCTGCCACCGAGTGCAGAATTTCCCTTGGGCACCGACAGCTTTGGTCGCGACGTTCTTACCCGTCTCATGTATGGCGCGCGCATCAATCTGCAGATGGCCTTCTTCGGTGTTGCCGGGCCTTTCATCATCGGAACGGTTGTCGGCCTGCTGGCCGGCAATTTCGGAGGCCTTCCTGATGCCGTGCTGATGCGGATCCTCGATGTAACGATGTCGTTCCCCTATTTCGTGCTCGTCATCGCCATTGTCGCCGTCCTGCAACCCGGGCTCACGAGCTATTACATCTCGCTCACTCTGGTGAACTGGGTCTCCTATGCGCGCCTCGTGCGCTCGGAGGTCATCGTGCTGAGGCAGGCAGATTTCGTGCTCGCTGCCCGGACGATCGGACTCGGAGAAGTCCGGGTAATGACCCATCACCTGCTTCCAAACGTGATTTCTCCTGCCGTTGTTTTCGTTTTCACCGATGCCGTGCTGACCATTGTCCTCGGCTCGTCGCTTGGCTTTCTTGGATTAGGGGTACAGCCGCCGGCCGCCGAGTGGGGCGTAATGATTGCCGAGGGTCAGCTCTACCTCGCCACCGCCTGGTGGATCAGCGTCTTTCCGGGGATATCCATTTCGCTTCTGGCACTCGGGTTTTCGCTGATGGCTGATGGCTTGGCCAAGCTCCTGCATACCGCACCATGACCAACCGTCCCCTTCTTACCGTCGACAATCTGGCCATAGAGTTCGACACCGCACACGGCATGGTCTCGGCGCTGAAGGGTGTGTCCTTCTCTCTGTCTCAAGGAGAAGTGCTTGGGATTGTTGGTGAAAGCGGCTCTGGCAAGACAGTCGCCTGCCGCTCGCTGATGCGTTTGCTGGCGAGCAATGCGCGAATCGTATCTGGTCGCATCGAATTCGAGGGCCGCGACATGCTGGCACTCAATGAACGCGAGCTCGGCCGGGTACGCGGCGAGCGCATCGCCATGATCTTTCAGAATCCGTCGACGCATCTCGATCCGCTCATGACCGTCGGCCGCCAGGTTGGCGAAGCCCTACAGGTTCATCAAGGCGTGAGCGCCTCGGAGGCGCGCCGGCAATCGATCGAACTTTTGGCGGACATGCGCATTCCCGAGCCGGAGCGCCGCGTCGATGCTTATGCGCACGAGTTGAGCGGCGGCATGCGCCAGCGAGTGATGATCGCTGCGGCGCTCGCCTGCCGACCGAGCTTGCTACTGGCGGACGAGCCGACGACCGCGTTAGACGTTACGGTGCAAGCGCAGATTCTCGACCTCCTGAAACGCATCCGTCGCGAGCGCGGTTTGTCCATCGTTCTCGTCTCCCATGACCTCGGTGTGGTTGCACAGATGTGCGATCGTGTCGTCGTCATGAAAGATGGCGGAGTGGTGGAGAGCGGCCCTGTTGGTGAGATCATTGAGCGCCCGCGCAAGGACTACACCCGGCGATTGATCGCTTCGCAGCCGGCTCTCATGCCTCCGGCCTCGTCCTCGACCCAGTCACGCGATGCCATCCTCTCGCTCGACAAATTGTGCGTACATTTCCCCCAATCGCGCAGCATGGCCGCCATACTCACTGGCCGCCCTCGCCATGTCGTGCGGGCTGTTGACGGGGTCAGCCTCACCTTGGCGCAAGGCGAAACTCTTGGCATTGTCGGAGAGAGTGGCTCCGGCAAGAGCACTATCGCACGCGCCATCGTTGGCCTGGTCCCCACCAATTCGGGCAGTATCATCTTTGCCGGGGAGTCCGTCGCCAACCTCAATGGCGCCGAGCGCGTTCGTTTCCAGCGTGCCGTACAAATGGTGTTTCAGGACCCCTTCACCTCGCTTAACCCGGCCTTCACGGTCGCGCAAACGCTTGCTGAGCCGCTGCGCCAGCATCGGCTCTGCCAAGTGGCCGAAATCCCGGCGCGGGTCGCCGACCTCATGCGCAAGGTCGAGCTTCCGGAAGAGCTCTTGGGCCGGCGATCAGGCCAGCTCTCTGGTGGTCAGCGCCAACGCGTCGGCATCGCCCGTGCGCTGACACTCGAGCCGCAGTTGATTATCGCTGACGAGGTTACATCGGCACTCGATGTCACCATTCAGGCCCAGATTCTAAGCCTTTTCAAGAAGCTCCGCGAAAGCATGAATCTGTCGATCATCCTGATCTCGCACGATTTGGCCGTGGTCAGACACCTGTGCGAGCGAGTGGCAGTGATGCGTCACGGCCGCTTGGTGGAATACGGAACCACTTCGGAGATCTTCACAGCGCCGCGCGAGGAATATACGCGTGAGCTTCTGGCAGCAATTCCGCGCATCACGCATCCATCGCGGGAGTGTCAAGCAGCCCATTTAGAGTAGGTGTCCTTGAGCAATAGGAGGGGAAGTCCGCTATGCCGAGTTATCGAAAGCCCGATGAATTCACCCGCGTCAGCGTTCCTGGTGGCCGCGTTGCCGTCTATTCCTATGGCAAGGGCGACGAAGTCCTTCTCTGCCTGCATGGCGGCCCCGGCTGTACCTGCGACTATGTGCGCGACAGCCACAGCTTCCTCGCCGATCATGGCTACCGCGTCGTGGTCTTCGATCAGCTGGGAAGTGGCCGATCCGACAAGCCGAAAGACAAATCGCTGTGGAATATCCCGCGTTTCGTCGAAGAGGTGGAGACCGTCCGCAGCAAGCTGGGCCTCGGCCGTGTTCATCTGCTTGGCCAGTCATGGGGCACTTGGCTCGGCACCGAATACTGCCTTGAGCATCTCAAGAACGTAAAGACTTACATCATCGCCAACGGCTCCGGCAGCGTTCCGGAAACCATGGCTGAGCTCAATCGCCTTCGAGCGGACCTCGGCGCCGAGACCGTTTCTATGATGCTGCGCCACGAGGCCGAAGGGACCACCGGTCACCCCGAGTACGCCGCCGCCGTCACCATTCTGTACTACCGCCATCTCTGCCGCGCCGATCCTTGGCCGCTGGCCGTGAAGCGGTCGATCGAAAGCACCAACCTGGATGTCTACGGTACCATGTGGGGGCCCAATGAGTTCTGCTGCGTTGGCACCTTGAAGGACTGGAATCGCCTGCCAGACATGCACCGGATCACGGTGCCCTCCTTGATCCTCACGGGCGCCCATGACGAGCTCACTCCGAACTGCGCCATGTCGATGCAGCGCGCCTTGCCGAACGCCGAGCTCAAAGTCTTCAAGAACAGCTCGCACATGCCGTTCTGGGAGGAGCCGCACGAGTACTTCCCGGTTCTTCTGAAGTTTCTCGATTCACACCGCTCCCGACCCGGCCGCGGTAAGAAGCCCCGAAAGCAGGGATAGCGGTGCAAGCCGAAACCGAACCACGCGCAGGACCGCAGCATGAACCTCACCGAATACGCCTCCTATGATGGTCTCGGGCTTGCTGACTTGGTGCGGCGCAAGGAAGTTACGCAGCGCGAGCTTTGCCGTCTCGCCCTGCAAGCCATCGAAAAGCTAAACCCGCATTTGAACGCGGTCATTGAAACCTTCCCCGACCGCGCAGACTCTGCGCCGTCGCCGAGTGGACCGTTCGCCGGCATCCCCTTTCTCGTGAAGGATTTTCCAATCGAGGCCGGTGTGAAGGCCGAGATGGGTTCCCAACTCGCCGCTGGTTTCACGCCCACCCGCGACAGCGAGCTCATGCTGCGTTTGCGCAAGGCCGGACTGATCAATCTCGGCCGAACGACCACTTCCGAATTCGGGCTCGCTGCGCTCACCGAGTCGCGACATACGGGTGTGACTCGCAATCCCTGGGATGTCACACGCTCGACGGCCGGCTCAAGCGGTGGTTCGGCTGCTGCGGTTTCGGCCGGCATTGTACCCCTCGCCAATGGCGGCGATGGTGGCGGCTCGATCCGCAATCCCGCCTCCTTCTGCGGCCTTGTTGGATTGAAGCCAACCCGTGGCCGAATTTCGCTTGGCCCGGACACCGGCGATCCCTACAGCGGTATGGTCGCGAGTTTTGTGCTCACGCGTAGCGTACGTGACTGCGCCGCTGCGCTCGACGCAGTCGAGGGGCCGGCCATCGGTGATCCTTTCGAAATTCCTCGGCCCTACAAGCCTTATCTGTCGGAGATTTTCGAACCCGCGGGCCAGCTTCGCATCGCTTTTACGACCAAGGTCTGGTCAGGATTGCCACTCGATATCGAAGTGGCCAACGCAATCACGTCTACCGCCAAGCTCTTGGAGCAGATGGGCCATACCGTCGTTGAGGATTCGCCGCAATTCGACTACAGCGCCTTCCTTGCTGCTCAAATCGACCTCTGGTGTGGCCATACTGCGGCGTTCATCGATGCCATTGCGCAAGCGGTCGGCCGCGTTCCCTCCGAGCAGAACCTCCAGACCACAAGCTGGGCGATCTATGTGGCTGGCAGGGAGCTGCCAGCGACGCAGTTGGTGGCAGCAGAGGAGTACTATAACGTCATCACGCGCCAAGTCGCCCGGTTCCTTGCGGGCTACGATGTCCTGCTGACACCGACCAATACATGTCTGCCGCTGCCGCTTGGCACCCACAATCTCGATGCGCCGGGCGCGACGGCACAGGACCTGTTCAATCACTTGGCCCCGATCGAGACGTTCACTGCCCTCTTCAACGCGACCGGTCATCCCGCCTTGTCTTTACCGTTGCATCACAGCCGCCGTGGTCTGCCAATTGGCAATCAGCTCATTGCCGGATTTGGTCAGGAAGCAAAACTGCTCCGTCTAGCTGCTGAACTCGAATCTGCAAGCCCTTGGTGCGACCGACTACCACAGATTCACGTGTCCAAGTGAGTCTGCGCCCCTGCTTCGCGCCATTAAGTCCTACTGGCAAAGATTGCCAGCCAGAGCTTTTGGGCGAGGCATGAACCCAATACGGATGGTAGTCGGTTACGTCTATTGGCAAGAATGTTGGCCGCCTTCATTGATTCGTCTCATTGCTCGTGGCAACCGAGAATGACCAACCTCACAGCGACTTCAAGAAGTCCAGAAGTACTTCACTATACTTTTCGGGCTCTTCGTAAAGAGGCGTGTGCGAGCTGTTCCTAAAGATGGAAATCCGCGAGTTTGGCAGAACCTTATGCATTCGCATGCCACACGACGGCGGCAATTCGTCGTGTTCACCATTGATGATGAGGCACGGCACCTCTATGCGGTGCATCTCTGGAATGCGATTCCAGTCCTTGAGGTTGCCTGTGTAGCAAAACTCGTTTGGACCTTGCATCGTACCATAGACTTCCATGTTCCAATCTTCGAGCGATCTCTTGAGTGATGCCGGATAGTCGTCAAGCCGGCAGACATGCCGATAATTCAGCAGCGTAATTGCGGCTTGGTAGGCAGGGTGATTGAACGTTCCTTCAGCCTCATGCCGCAGCATCATGGCGATAGTCTCTGGACCAAGTGATGCGCGTAGACGGTCAAGTTCCGCGATAAGATGAGGCATGTCCCCACACGTATTCGAAAGTACGAGGGACCTCAAATTTGCTCCATACTTAAGCGCGTATTCTATGCCGAGCCACCCGCCCCATGAATGTCCAAGCAAGTGAATCTTTCCGAGATTCAGAGCCTTTCGAACAACCTCAACTTCCTCGACGTAGCGGGCGATAGTCCAGAGTGACGGATCCTTGGGTTTGTCAGACTTGCCGCAACCCAATTGGTCGTAGATCACGACGCGAAACCCCTTCTCGGAGAGTTGTGCGTGGGGCTCGCGAAGGTAATCACAAGGAAGCCCCGGACCACCATTCAAGAGGAAGAGCACATTCTCCCCCGAACCGACCGAGTAGGTCACGACTTCGAAGCCATCGACCATTATGCGAGTGATGTCATAGTTGGGAATTTCACTCATGTGTGCGCTCAAAGGTCAGAAGTTGCAATAAGCCGCGACGCATATCTGTTTCGCACGACCAGACTGGTGTGAGCAAGGGCGGGTGAGATCGCCGGCGTCTTCAATTGTGTCGTCTCTTCGCCCGACACTTGAAGCGTATTGGGCCAGGCTGACAGCCAATGGGCTAGGATGAGTGTCGAGTGGTGGGGTGCAGAGTTAACCGCAGAATATTGACCTGTTCTGCAGCGCATAGGGTCCGCTAAGGGTCAACAGTGTCGGTCGCTCGTCGTCCGCGCAGTGTCGGCTTACGACGTGATTGCAGACGAATTGCCGGAGTGCGCCATCAGATGCGATAGGCCAATATCGGACAAAACGGATCTGGTTCTGACTCGCCTGCTATACGCAAACATCCACGCGGGGAGGGTCGAGTAGCTACATGCAGAATAAGCGCCTCAGATAGTCCGCGGGTTCGGTGTCGCCGGTCGATGGATACTGCAGAATCCTTGAGCCGGGACGCCAAGCGGGCTGTTGAAGTTGCTGGACATGTTCTGGAATGCAACGAGCCCGGTAAGCTCTACGATACCATCATCATCGAAATAGGATCTCAGGCGCTTGATCATGCTGTCGTCCACCCTTTGATCGGACCAGGTCATGGCTTCTGCATATTCTAGTGCCGTCTTTTCCCGCTCACTGAACAAAATGCTCCGCCGCCACTCTTGCAGCGCCTCCATTTTTTCGATGCTCACGCCTCGTCTAAGCAGCGTTGCCGAATTGATGTCAACGCAGAAAGGGCAATCGTTGACTTGCGACACCCGTACGGTCACGAGGGAGCGCAAGACCGGGTCGATCGGCGAGGAACGCCGATCAATCATGCCATAAAGCAGCGCCACACCCATGAAGAGCTTCGGCGATCGGCCCCACAGCAAAGCAGATTGCAGGACTTGGCCGTACTTGTGGCGTTGATTCCAGTAGAACGGGCGTAGATAGATTGGGTATTTGCCAAGAGGCTTCGTTGTCACTCTCATTTGGACCCTCATCAAACTGCAAATAGGAATCGAAGTGCTACCCCATCAGATGTCATTCCAACCCTGTGAGTTGGCTTGGAAATCTCGTGCGACCCCAAGGTGTCTATGGGCGCCGATCAGAACCCCAGTTCATGAATCAATTCTGGCGAAAGAACAAGGAAATGCGTCATTTCAGGGCGGGTCACTGTTCGGTGCCCAATCACAACCAGGACCCTGATTTGCGGACGTTGAAAAGTCGCAGCAGCTCCGGATGCGCCGAAGCCGCCGCCTGTCGTCCGTCCCGAGACTATTACTGTAGTTGTTCCAAAGTCTGTGCCGTCTTGGCAATCCTCACGAGAATGATGAACTCGGCCCGATAGCCAAACGGGTCGCCATCCTCAAGCATACGTTCGATCTCTCCGATGAGGAACTGTGCACCCGCTGGATCGAGAATCCCTACTTCCAGTTCTTCTGCGGCGAAGAGTTCTTCATTCATGAACTGCCCTTCGACCGGTCGTCGATGACCCGCTGTCGGCAGCGCATGGGCGAGGGGCGGATCGCGGCACTTCTGCAGGAGAGCCTGTCCGTTGCGGTCAGGACGGGCGCGATAGCCCCCAAGGACACACACCGGGTGATTGTTGATACGACAGTGCAGCCGAAGAATGTTGGCCTGCCGCCGGTTCAGTGGGCACCATCCCAAGCTAACCCGACCTTCCTTTCGAACTCAACGGGGCTGAGATAGCCCAATGTCGAGTGCCGGCGCTTGGGATTGTAGAAGCGCTCAATATAGTCGAACACGTCGGCCTTGGCATGGTCCCGTGGCCTTGGAATGGAGCCCCGCATCGGAATGCAAAAGAGGGCGCCACTGGTCCCTATGGGATTTTCGGCACCTCAGCGCCAGTGCCGCGGAATTTCTGGGAAACCTACGACCGATCACTTCAACCGGCGGATACACGCCTTGAAGGCGGGGCAGTGCTTTCGCGCTGGATAAATTCGACGGGTAGGACTTCAGAAGGAGGGTTCGGTTCGCCGCGGATCATGGCGAGCAGGAGGCTCGCCGCCCTATGGCCCATGCGCTGGCCGGGGACGCGGATGGTGGTGAGCTGGGGTGCGGTGAATTCAGCCAGCGGCAGGTCGTCGAAGCCCATGATCGAGATGTCGGCCGGCACGCTGAGCCCGGCGGCGCGGCATTCGGAGAGGGCGCCGACTGCCTGGATGTCGTTGGCGGCGAATACGGCGGTCGGCGGATCGGCACTGTCGAGCATGCGGCGCATCGCCGTGCGGCCTTCGATGAATTCGAAATCGCGCTCGAACATCAGCGTTGGGTCGACGGCGATGGCGTGTTCGGTCAGCGCATCTTCATAAGCCTTGCGGCGCTCGAGGGCGCGGTCGTTGACCTCGCTCCGGCCGCAGATCAGGCCGATACGCCGGTGGCCGAGTTCGAGCAGGTGGCTCATGGCGAGGCGGCCGGCTGAATAATTGTCGAAGGACACGCAAGGACAGTTGGCGGCTGCATCGAGGCGCCAAGTTACCACATAGGGAATCTGGTGGCGGTCGATGACCCGGTAGATGCCGGGATCGCGGCCGCCGCCGGTGAGGATCAGCCCGTCGACGCGGCGTTCGATCAGATGACGGATGATCCGCCGCTCTTCATCCGGGGCGAAGTCGCTGACCCCGAGTAGCACGCCGTAATGCTCGCGCTGGGCGACACGCTGGATCGCCTGGGTGGAGGCGGCATAAATCGAGTTGGTGATGGTCGGAATGACCACGCCGATGGTCATCGAGCGTGCGCCGGCCAAGGCTCCGGCCATGCCGTGCGAAACATAGTCATGGCGCTCGATCACCTTGAGCACGGCGTCGCGGCGCTTCTGCTTGACGCGTTCTGGATAATTCAGGACGCGCGAGACGGTGGCGGTCGAGACGCCGGCCTCGCGGGCGATTTCCTTGATCGTCTTGGTCTTGTGGAGGCCGGGTGAAAGTGGCTCGTCCGGTTCATCTCCGACACTAAATGTAACCGCTTTCATTAAAAACTCCTGAGACCGGTCTACCGGTCAATCGGCCTAATGTTGGTGTATTCATGGACAATCATGGAGACAATGAGGGTAACTCATGCGGTGTTACAACGTTTATGATACATGTTTTCGCAAGGTATTGACACAGTTCTGCGGCAGTCTATAGTAAATTTTGTAATCGCTTACAAATTATCGTAGGGCGGCCATGCCGGATTACGTCAAGAAGGCACCTGAGCGTCCCGCTGCGGACATGGCGGCCGTCGAAAATACGGTTCGCGACATGTTGGGGCGGGTGCGTGACGAGGGTGATGCAGCAGTTCGCCATTATGCCAAAACTCTCGACAAGTGGGAGCAGGAGGCCTTCCGGGTCTCTGGCGACGAGATCCGGGCGGTGACCGCCAGTCTGCCCGAGACATTCAAGGAGGATTTTGCGCTCGGCCTGCGCAATGTCCAGGAATTCGCCCGCCGGCAGCGCGAATCGATGGGCGAATTCACGACGGAAATCGCGCCTGGTGTACAACTGGGCCAGAAGCTGATCCCGATCGAGCGGGTAGGCTGCTATATTCCCGGCGGTAAATATCCGCTGATCTCGGCGGCGGCGATGAGCGTGGGTACCGCCAAGGTAGCTGGCGTCGGCCATATTGTTGGCTGCGCGCCGCCCCGCCCGGGCACCGAGGCCATGTACCCGCATACGCTATATGCTCTGTCTGCCGCCGGGGCCGATGAAATCTATTGCATCGGTGGCGTGCAGGCGATGGCGGCGATGGCTTATGGGCGGGTCGGCATGCGGCCGGTCGACATGATTACCGGACCAGGGAATGCCTATGTCGCCGAAGCCAAGCGGCAGCTTTTCGGACTGGTCGGCATCGACTTACCAGCTGGACCCACCGAGATATGCATTCTGGCGGACGAGCGTGCCGATCCGGCATTGGTGGCCACCGACCTGCTCGGCCAAGCCGAGCACGGGCCTGACAGTCCGGCCTGGCTTGTCACCACGTCGAAGCGGCTGGCGCTGGCGGTCCGGAACGAAATCGAACGCCAGCTGGCAATCCTGCCGACCCGGGATCTGGCGGAGCGGGCCTGGCGGGATCATGGCGAGATCGTGGTGGCGGGTAGCCGCGAGGAGGCGGTCACTCTTGTGGATGCCTATGCGCCCGAGCACCTGGAAATCCAGACCACGGAAGACGACTGGTATCTGGCGCAATTGCGCAATTTCGGAAGTGCCTTCGTCGGCGAAGAGGCAACCGTTGCTTATGGCGACAAGGGCGTCGGCACAAATCACACGCTGCCGACCGGCCGGGCCGCCCGCTACACCGGGGGGCTGTGGGTCGGCAAGTTCATCAAGACCGTGACATGGCAGCGGCTGACGCGCCAGGCGAGCCACGACCTTGCTGGACCAATGGGCCGAATTTGCATCGCAGAAGGAATGTTGGCGCATGCGCTGACCTGTGACGCCAGGAGCGATCGGTATCGTGGAGATAATACTTGAGTATTTAGTCTGAATTATTTGCCAAGGAAGCCGTGGGCGCAACGATGATTTTTTTCTGGGCAGAAACTCCTGATGGATGGGGAATCCCCGGCCTGCACGGTCCCTGGGCCGAGGACGAGCTCGATGGCTATGTCCAGTCGGGCGTCTATCTGATCCGCGGCAAGGGCGAGAACATCCTGATCGACACCGGCAACTGGACGACGCCGGACTATGACAACGGAATGGGCAAGTTTCTGATTGAGAAGCTCGACCAGGAAAAGAACGATCTCAAATATATTCTGATCACCCACTTCCATTACGACCATACCGGCAATGCTTCGGTGCTCAAGAAACGCTACGGCGCAGAGGTCGTCGCCCATCCCCTCGACAAGCCGATCATCGAAGACCCGATGCTGGTCACCAAGGCGGAAAACCTCAAGCGCTTCGGGGTGACCCCGCAGGAGGTGCTTTCGGATTTCAACCTCAAGCCCGGCGAGAGCCTCGGCCTGTCTGACCCGGAAATCGTCCGTAAGCACTGGAATCGTCCGGTCGAGGTGGATTTGTCGGTCGATGACGGCGAAGTCCTTGAGGTCGGCGGGCTGAAGCTCGAGATCGTCCATCTGCCGGGTCATTGCCCCGGCCAGATCGGCGTGTGGAACCCGCATTCGGGTGTGCTTTATGCTGCCGACATCATGCATTACCCAACGCCGCTCGGGCCCTATCCGATCGGCAATGCCAAGGCGCACCGCCAGTCGATCGAGCGCGCCATCACCATCAAGCCGCAACTCATCCTCGAAGGGCACGGTCTCTCGGCCTATTCGCCCGACAGTGCGATGCGGCGGCTGCTGCATATGCGGCGTCAGCAGGACGATACGGAATTCCGGATCCTGCATGTGCTGGCACAGGCCGGGCGGCCGATGACGACGCTCGAACTGGTGCCGGAAGTCATGCCGGTCAAGACCGAACTCGACTATGCGGTCTCGACCGGAATAGGAATGCGGCGTTGTTATTCCGAATGCTGCATCCAGACGCATCTGCTCTGGCACATCGAGAAAGGCAATAGCGAGCGCGTCAGCGAAGGCGGGCTTGTGAAATTCATCGTCACGCAGAAAGGCAAGAACTGGGCTGCGGAGGAATTCGAGGCCCGCAAGAGCAACAACTGGAGCTGACCCGCTTCATCATGGAGGAAAAGATGTCGAAACGATTCAACACGCCAAAACTGCCGGACTTCACCGACACGAGGATTATCGACCGCCACATGGATGCCTGCGAGCTGCATGGCGTGTCGCGCCGCGAATTCCTGGCTTTCTCGACAGCCAGCGCCGTCGCGGCGGCGCTTGGGGGCACGCTGGGGGCCTCCGGCATGGCGATCGCCGCAACAAGCGGCAAGATGGCGCATCTGGAGATGTCGCTGCAGCTTGAGTATGTTGCGAATGCCGATGCCGGCGCCCAGGGAGCGGCGAAGGCCCTCGGCCTCGAACACGCGGCGTTCGACGGCCAGTTCGACAGCGAACGCCAGCTCAACCAGTTCGAGCAGCAAGCGACCGCCGGTGTTCAGGGCGTCTTGCTGCATGCGCCGGGCGGCGGCTCGATCAGGCGCATTGCAGAGCTTGCCAACCAGGACAAGGTGTGGCTCGACAACACTTGGGGCACATTGCCGTGGTATACGCCCTTCGAAGCCGGCGAATACTGGACGATGTATGCGGTGCCCGAGGAATTCTCCGCCCACGGCGACGTGACGAGGGCGGTTTGCAAGGCGGTCATGGACGCCTTCGGTGGCGGCGAGATTGTGGGGGTGACCGGAGTCGAGGGCAATTCGACCGACATGATACGCTCGCGTGGCCGCGATGCGGCGATCGCGGAATTCCCGAAGATCAAGCTGGTCGGCGAATTGCCGGGCAAGTGGAATCGCGAAGACAGCCAGAAGGCGATGGAAGACCTGATCTCGCGCTATCCGAACCTCAAGGGCGTCATTGCGCAAAACGACGATGTTGCCGATGGCTGCATCGCCGCTCTCAAGGCGGCCGGCATCAAGGCCGGACAGGATGTGTTCTTGTCGGGCGCCGATGGCACCACCGGCGGCACCGAAATGATCAAGGCGGGGCTGTTGCTGGCGACCAGCGCCAATGTTCCCCAATACATGGGCGCGATGCTGACGGCTCGGCTCTATGACGTGATCAACGGCTGGCGGCCGCGGGCGGCCGAACGGATGATGAGCTGGCGATCGGTGGCGATGACCAAGGAAAACGTCGACGTCTATCTCGCCCGCTACGTGAACAACGGCGATGTGGCGCCGTTCGACTATAAGAAGCTGTCAAAAGTCGCCCATCCGCAGGATTGGGACCCGCAGGCGGAAGTCTTCCCGATGGATATCGATCTGGAATGGGGTGGCATCGCCCAGCCGGATGGCTGGCAGTATCCGGCGGACTACGTCAAATCCCGCGACAGCGGAGAGGCCGAGGCGGTCCGCAAGGAGTATGCCGACCACTACAAGACGCCGATGTTCGGTCCCGCGCCCGCAATCGCGCCGTGACCGACAAGCGGGACAGGCCAGCACCGCTCGTGGCGGCGCTGCGGGCGTTGGGATTGAGCAAGCGCTACGGCGAAACCATAGCGCTGGCCAATGTCGATATCGCGCTCGGCCTGAACCGCATCGTCGGGCTGGTGGGCGAAAATGGTGCCGGCAAATCCACACTCCTGAACATCCTGTCGGGAATAGCCGCAGCCGATTCAGGTTCACTTGAGGTCCAGGGCGGCACGCGATCGTTTACCAACTATGCCGAGGCTCAGCGCCTCGGCATAGCCCGGGTGTTCCAGGAACAGGCATTGATCGCCGCAATCCCGGTGTTCGAGAACCTGCTACTTGGCTGCGAAGCACAGTTCACGCGGCTGGGACAGTTGCTGCGGCGCCGGGATATGATCCGGCGTGCCGAGGAGATGATCGAACAGGCGGGGGCGCGCATCGATGTACGCCGCATAACCTCCGACCTAAGTTTTTCGGAACGCCAGTTGGTGGAGATCATCCGCGCCTGCACCGCACCGACGGCTTTGTTCGGGGTGGATAGCCCAATCGTGCTGCTCGACGAGCCCACGGCATCGCTTGAAAAAGGCGACGAGAAGATTTTTTTCGACCTTTTGGACAGGGTCAAGCAACACGGCGCGGTGCTGTTCGTCTCGCACCGGTTGACCGAAGTTCTCGGCGTTTGCGACGAGATCATGGTGCTGAAGGACGGGCGGCGGGTCGGCACTGTCGATCCGGCCGATGTGAATGAGCGCGAATTGCACCGCCTGATGGTCGGCCGCGAACGCGATACCGACTATTACCATGAGGGCGAGCAGCGCAACGGCGGCCTGGGAGCGGTTGCCTTCGCGGCGCGCGGCCTCTCGCGGGCGGGCGCTTATGAGGATGTTACGCTGGAGGTCAAGGCAGGCGAGATACTGGGGATCGGCGGTCTGCTCGAATCCGGCAAATCGGCCCTGGGCAGGGGGCTGTCCGGAATCGAACGGCCGGATCGCGGCGAGGTCAGTCTTGCAAGCGGCGCGTGGGGTGCACCCGACATCCAGCGGCTGATTGCGCACGGTGTCGGCTATGTGCCGGCCGAGCGCCTGGTGGAGGGCATGATCGCCGCCCAGCCGGTCACCTGGAACATATCGATGGCGAGCGGGGGCGATCTGTTTTCGACGCGGATCGGCCTGTGGCGCCATCGTTTGGAAAACGAGGTCAGTGCCAAACTCATTGCAAGGCTAGGCATCAAGGCCAAATCGCCGCAAATGCCCTGCACGCGATTGTCGGGTGGCAACCAGCAGAAAGTGGTGCTAGCGCGCTGGCTGGCGCGACAACTGCGGGTGCTCATTCTTGATAATCCGACACGCGGCATCGATGCCGGTGCCAAGGAGGAAATTTACAGCCTACTGCGGACCCTGAGCCATGAAGGTGTCGGCATCGTGCTGATCACCGACGAACTTCTGGAACTGATCGGGCTGTCCAACCGGATCGCCATCATGCGGCGCGGCCGGGTGCGCACCACGATTGCGGCACCGGCCAATGCAAAGCCGACCGAACAGGCGCTGGTCGCTGTGATGCTTGGCGGCGATGATGCGGCCGACGGTGAGGAGAGAGCGGCGTGAGCGAGCGAGACGCAGCCCCGTCCCTGAATGCCGCTGCTGGTGGGCCGCCGCTGCGGCTGCGCGGGCTAAACGGCGTGTGGCTGCCGATCGCCGTGGTCGTCGTGTTGGTTATTTTCTTTTCCTTGATGACAGATGCGTTCTTCAGCCTGCGCAACATGACCGGCATTCTCGGCCAGGCGAGCACCCTGCTGCTGGCCTGCCTCGGCGCTTCATTCGTGATCCTGATGGGCAGCATCGACCTGTCGGTGGGTGCGATCGTGCTGTTGGTGGGCGCCATCACCGTCAAGGCGCTGAACGCCTTCGATCTTGGCGTCGAGGCGCTGGTGGTCAGCCTGCTGGCCGGGGCAGCACTCGGGCTGGGCAACGGCATCATCTATGCGTGGGGCCGTATTCCGTCCTTCGTGGTGACGCTCGGCACCTTGTCGGTGTTCACCGGCACGGCCTGGCAGATCCTCGAGGGCCGGGCGCTGCGTTTTACCTCGACGAGTTTCGAGGATCTGGCGATCGGCCAGTTCATTCCGTATGTCCCGAACATCGCCCTGTTCGCCCTCGGGGCTTGGGCATTGGCCAGCCTGGTCGGCCAGCTGACCCGATTCGGGCGCTACATGTACATCCTTGGCGGCGGCGAGGCGGTGGCGCGGACCGCGGGCATCCCGATCACCCGCTACAAAATCTACGCCTTCGTCTGTTCCGGCCTGATGGGAGGACTGGCCGGAGCGCTGGCGGTTGCACGGCTTGGGGCGGCTGGGCCGACGCTCGGCCAGGAGCTGCTGCTCAATACACTGGCCGCCATCGTGGTCGGCGGCACGTCGCTGTCGGGCGGGATTGGCGGCGTTCACCGCACGCTGATCGGTGTTGCGATCATCGCACTGCTCGACAACGGCCTGAATCTGATGGGCGTCAACCAGTACACGCAGATGGTGATCAAGGGTGCCGTCGTCGTCGTGGCGGTGCTGATCGGCCAGGATCGCCGCAACAGCCTGGTTATCAAGTAAACAAAAGCTTCAACAAGGGAAAGGAAACATACCATGACACGACATTTCACGAATACCGGTCTGACGCGGCGCATGCTGATGCGCAGTGCGGCAGTGGGTGCCGCAGCCTATGCCGCCTCACCGCTGTTGCGCGCTACCGCGTTCGCGCAGAGCGGGGATTTGGCGACGATCCATGAAACGGCAGCAGCCGCCGCCAAGAAGCTGGCCGAGGGCCGTACCGTGACACTCAAGATATTGCAGCCTTCAGGCTCACTGGGCAATGTCAAGCCGGTGGCCGACCGCTTCGCCGAGGCCACGGGCATCAAGTTCGAATATCTCGAAGTTCCGCTTGGTGAAATCAGCCAGAAGGTGCTGCTTGAGGCGGTGTCGAAATCGGGTTCCTTCGACTTGGCGCTACCTGCCACCTTCGGCATCCCCGATTTGGCAGAATCGGGAATTCTGGTCAATCTCGACCAGTACGCGCAGAAATACGAGCCGGCCGATTACCAGAAGGACGCGCTCTACACCATCGGCGACTACTACAAGGGCAGCCTCTACGGCTACCAGACCGACGGCGACACTTATCTGATGTTCTACAACAAGCCGTGGCTTGATGACGAAAGCGAGAAGAAGGGCTTCGCCGACAAGAACGGCTACGAACTGAAGGTCCCCGACACCTGGCAGGAACTCGACGCGATGATGGCCTGGTTCCACCGCCCCGACAAGGGCATGTTCGGCGGCGCCCTGTACCGCACCCAGTATTTCATCGCCTGGGAATGGTGGGGACGATTCCACGCCAAGGGATTCTATCCGCTCGCGGACGATCTCACCCCGCAGATCAACAACGGCGCTGGCGTTGCGGCGTTGGAGGAACTGATCGCCGCTTCGAAGTACCTTTATCCCGGTGCCAAGACCAACGGTCTGTTCGAGAATTTCGAGGCTTACGGCGAAGGCGACAAATTCGTCAATATCGGCTGGGGCGGCACCCAGAAATATCTCAATTCCGGCAAATCGAAGATCAAGGGCAAGCTGGACTTCGGCGGCATGCCGGGCGGCATCGTGGACGGCAAGCTGCTGAAAACACCCTACTTCAACTGGGGCTGGAACTATATCGTGTCGAGCGTTTCGCCGGAGCCGGAAATTGCCTATCTCTACACGCTCTATGCTTGCTCGCCGGCAATGTCGACGATCGCAGTGCGTGATCCCAACGGATATTTCGACCCGACGCGTGCGGCACACTACGACGACCCGGAAATCCAGAAGACCTACACGCCGGAGTTCCTGGTGGCGCACAAGGCATCGATGATAGACTCGATCCCGGATTTCTATCTCAAGGGACAGGGCGAGTATTTCGACGAGTTGCGGGTCAATATCGCGGCTGCCGATGCCGGAAGCAAGACAGCGAAGGCGGCTCTCGACGATACCGCCGCCGCCTGGGAGCGGATTACCCGTCGCATGGGCGCGCGTAGCCAGGAGGTGCAATGGCGCTTCCTCAAGTCCAGCTATCCTGCGGGAATTCGCGACCGGCTGAAATGAGCAATACGAACAAACCTGAGAGGGCGGCGCGGGCGCCGCCGCCCAACCGGTTTGGCATTCCGTTCAACATCGCACTGGTACTGCCGGCCCAGCTGACCATGCTGGCGGTGGTGCTGGTGCCGACGTTGATCGTCATATGGCTGGCGCTGACTGACTGGCAACCGACCCAGTCGATCCCGTGGTGGGACGCCGAGCCGGTGTGGTTCTGGAATTTCTACGACCTCTGGTATGATGAGCGGTTTGTCAACGCGGTGGTTCGCACCGTTTTCGTGGTTGCAGCGTCCATCGCCATCGAGCTGGGGCTGGCGCTGGGCCTGGCCTTGTTGTTCGTCGAGGAGTGGTGGTGGAAGCGGTTTGCCGTCTCGATCATCGTTCTGCCGATGATGATCATTCCAGTCGATGCCGCAAACGCCTTCTTCATGCTGTTCAACGACCGTGGGCCGATCAATCATGTGATCTCTCTGCTCACCGGCAGGCCCTTTGCCTTCTCCTGGCTGTCGGACCCGACCTGGGCGATGCTGCCGATCATGCTATGCGAGATCTGGCAATGGACGCCGCTGATGTTCCTCATGGTGCTCACCGGGCTTCTGAGTTTGCCGCAGAACCAGATCCGGGCGGCGGTGGCGCTCGGTGCTTCGCCGACGCGGATTTTCCGGCGCATCATGCTGCCGCTTCTGACGCCGGTGATTGGCATCGCCATCCTGATCCGCTCGATCGAGACTTTCAAGATTTTCGATCCCGTCTATATCCTGACCCGCGGCCAGCCGGGGGGTGCCACCGAAACCATCTCAATGTATATGTATAACGGTGCCTTCGTGTATTTCCGTATGGGCTATATTGCAGCGGCGGCGCTGATCGTGCTGGTGCTGGTCACATCCATCTGCATCGCATTGGCGAAGCCTTTAAAGAGGCACAACTGAAATGCAAAGCTCGCGGCTGGCCACCTTCCTTAAGCGATTCTCCGTCGCGGTGGCGATGCTGTTCGCGTTCTTTCCGATCTACTGGCTGCTGGCGACCTCGATCAAACCGGTCGAGGAATGGGCCTCATGGCCGCCGGTGTGGTTAACTGAACATCCGACGCTGCAGAATTACAGGATAGTCTTCTTCCCCGAAGCGGCGCGCAGTTTCGCGGCACAAGAAGGAGGTTCGCTCGACTACAAAGTGTCGGGCAGCGCCTGGAAGGCGTTTCAGGACAGCGCCATCATTTCAACACTGGCGACCTTCCTTTCGGTCGCCTTCGGTACGCTGGCGGCCTATTCGATTGTCCGTTTCCGCACTGGCGGCGAGAATTATCCCTTCCAGTTCCTCACCGTGCGGATGATACCGCCAATCGCTGTGGTGGTGCCGGTGGTGGCACTGTTCTCGATGCTGCGGCTGACCGACACTTATTTCGGCATGATCCTCGCCTATACGGCCTTCACATTGCCATTCTCGATCTGGATGATCCGGTCCTTCATCGAAGAAGCGCCAGCCGAACTTGAGGGTGTTGCGATGATCCATGGCATGGGCAGGATGGAAGCCTTCGCGAAGATAACGCTGCCGCTGATCCGCGGCGGCATCCTCGCGACTGCATTGTTCATCTTCATTCTTAACTGGTCCGAATTCCTGTTCGCCCTGGTGCTGACCTCCGGCCATGTGGTGACCGTAACCTTGCAGGTCGCCAACTATGTCTCGGCATCGTCGGGCAAGCTCTATGGTGTTCAGGCGGCGATGGGGGCGATCTCAACCCTGCCGGTGATTTTCTTCGGCTATATTATCCAGAAGCATCTGGTACGCGGTCTGACTTTCGGCGCGGTGAAGCGATGATTCCGCGGCTGGAATTGCAGCATATCGTCAAGCGTTATGCCGAAGTCGAGGCGGTGCGCGACGTCGACATGAGCTTGGGGTCCGGCGAATTCCTTTCGCTGCTCGGGCCATCGGGTTGCGGCAAATCGACAACGCTGGCGTTGATCGCCGGCTTCGAGACGCCAAGCCAGGGTACCATCCTGGTCGACGGCAAATCGATCAACACCGTCCCGCCAGGCCAAAGGCGAATTGGCTTGGTGTTCCAGGACTATGCAGTGTTCGGGCGGTTGACGGTGCTGGATAATCTCAGCTTTGGGCTGGAAGCGCAAAATGTGCCGCGGCCCGAGCGCAAGCGCCGCATCGCTGAGATCGCTGAAAAACTCGATCTGCAGGCGATGCTCACGCGGCGTGGCGCCGGACTGAACATGAGCGAAATGCAGCGCGTGGCGCTGGGCCGGGTGCTTGTCACCGAGCCGCGGCTGCTGCTGCTCGACGAGCCGATGTCGAACCTCGATGCGGCGCTGCGTGCGGCGTTGCGTGGCGAACTCAAGCTCATCCAGCGCAGCCTCGGCCAGACCGTGCTGTATGTCACCCATGACCAGATCGAGGCGATGTCGATGTCGGATCGCATCGCTGTGATGCGCGCCGGTCACATAGAACAGGTAGGGACGCCGGATGATATCTACCATCATCCGGCTACCCGCTTTGTCGCCGAATTCATCGGTGACCCGCCAATCAATATGCTGCCCTGCACAGTGAAGCGCTCGGGCAGCCGGGTGGCAGCGGCAACCGCCCTGCATAGCGCTCTGGCACTGCGCCGCAGCGATGCACCGGAGGGCGAGCAAATCCTCGGTGTCAGGCCACATGATCTGCACCTTTCGAAGATTGCTATCGACGGGAGTGTCGCAACCACAGCGCGGTTCATCGAAAAGCTGGGGGCGGAAGACGTCGTCCATCTCGATTATGGCGACGGGCTGGCAGCGGCGATTGCCACTCCGGGCTTTGCGGTGCCGGGCGAGAGGCTGTGGCTGAGCATCGACGGCGCACGGGCCCACGTTATCCGGCGCGACAATGACCGGGTTGCCATGGCGGGGGCGGAGTGATGGTGTGGCTCTCGATCGAAGCCCTGCGCAAGACCTATCCCGGCCCGATCGTGGCGCTCGACGATGTCAGCATCGCGGTGGGCGAGGGTGAGTTCTTCGCAATCGTTGGCCCGAGCAATGCCGGCAAGTCGACGCTGCTCAAAACCATCGCCGGCGTGGAACTTCCCGACCGGGGCTCGATGAGGTTGGCCGGACGGGATTTAGCGGCGCTCGAACCTCGTGAACGCCGACTGAGTCTGCTATTCCAGAATATTGCGTTGTTTCCCAACCGCACAGGATACGAGAATATCGCTTTTCCGATGCGAGTGGCGAAGCGTCCCGAGGCCGAAATCCGTAGCCGTGTTGCCGAAGTCGCAGCACTTCTCAAGATTGATCACCTGCTCGGCCGGCTGCCGGGCACCTTTTCCGGCGGTGAGCAACAGCGAGTGGCGATCGCCCGGGCGATCGTCCTGCCGGCCGATCTGCTTATGCTGGACGAACCCTTGACCAATCTCGATGCGCGCATCCGCATCGCGTTGCGGCTGGCCTTCAAGAAACTGCACCGCGACAGCGGCCAGACCATGCTCTATGTCACCCATGATCAGGCCGAAGCTCTGTCGATGGCCGACCGGATTGGAATTCTGCACCAAGGGCGTTTCGTGCAGATCGGCACACCAGACGAGATTTATTTTCGGCCAATTAGCGAATTTGTGGCGCGCTTCATAGGCTCGCCACCAATGAACATCTTCGATGTGAAGTTGATAGGGAAGGATGATCAACTCCTCGCCCGTGGACAGGATTTCGAGGCGATCGTGAACGGTGCCGCAGGGCTTGATGCGCGACTACCGGCAAGGGCGGCGATCGGTGTGCGGCCTGAGGAAATCCACGCTGCTCCCGAACGGGGGCCGGAGGCGCCGTATCCCGGCACGGTCATCTGGATCGAGCGGTTGGGCAGTCATCAAATTCTCGACGTGCGGTTGGGCGGCCAGTTGATCAAGGTCAGGACCCGTGCCGGTCATGCAGTTGACCGCGAAGGTCCGGCATGGTTCGGATTTCCGACCAGTGCCAATCGCATCCTCGATCGGGCCACGGGATTGTTTGCCGCCGCCGATCCCCATTCACTGACAACCCCAGGGACCAAGAGGGAGGAGACGACATGTGTATGACAGGCGCTTGCGGGAAGCACGGACTGCTGCCGGGCAAATTTGCTTATGCGAAATTTTCGGAGGATATCGATCTCACTCCGCAGCGGCAGATGGAGGAGGTCGTTGCGATGTCGCCCGAGGACATGGCGCGCTCGTCGCTGATGGTCATGGGCATCTACAATGAGTTGCTGCGTACCGCGGCAAGTCTTGAGGACGAGGGCTATCGCCGGCTGATGATCGAATGCATCACCAAGCCGCAGGTCACTTTTCTCGAAATGTATCCCGGCGAGGGCGACCGTCGCAGGCTGTTCGACGAGATGGTCAAGCTCGGCTTTTTCAATGCCGCAGACGATCCCGACTATGTCTGGCCCTCCGGCCACATGTCGCCGCAGAGCTATCTCACGGCGCCGTCGAGCCACAATGATTTTTACAACGCCCACCCCGGCGGCCTGGCGCTGACGGTTGCCTTTAATATCCGGATGGCTGACGCCTATACCCAGAATTACCGGCAGGTCTATGGGGTGCCCATCAATCGTGACGTTGCAGTGGCGGGCCTGCTGGTGCACGAATACCCGAAAGTGTGGCTGTACCAGTGGCAGAAGGACGGCAGCTGGCTGGAAGAGCCGCGAACCGTCTATGACGATACCTGGCATGCACACTGCATCTATGTAACGGCGGAACTGATGCACCGGCGCTTCGACAGCCGCATCGTCATGGCCATGGCGGCGGCGCACCAGTTGTCGGCCCTCGGGGCCTCGATGGATGGGCGCAAGGTCGTGACCAACTGGGTCGGGCTGGAAAGGGTGGCGCACTTCATCAAGGCCGCCGGAATTCTCGCCAATGTCGATCCGGTCGATTACGGGCTGCTGGAACGCAAGGGCGGCGATGTCGTACTGGCGCCGCAGCCGGCGGAGCAATGGGTTACTCATCTCGCCGACATGAACTGGCCCTATGCGATGGGGGCAGCACAACTCCATACTGAGGCGCTGCTGCGGCGGTTTGCCGAAGACCGGTTGAAGGTGAAGGGCGGCGATCTTTCGGGCAAACCGTTCAACCAGTTGAAGAACTATGTCTGGTCGCAACTCGGCCAGATTACCCTTTATGAAATCCTGGTGAGGGAAGGCCAAGACGCCGCCAACAAGACCCTGGGCTGCTTGGTTACAGCATGATCGGTCGACCCGCTCCGAGCTTTGCAGACAAGGCCCTGGCTTTTGGCCGTGATGTCTATTCCGGCCATGGCAAGATCGAAATCCTCCCGAAGGTGGGTGCGGCGACGCTGGAAGAGATGGCGGTCGCCTACACGCCCGGCGTCGGATATGTCGTGCGGCATCTACTGGAGCATCCCGAAGACCTGTCTTTGCAGACCACCAAGGACAACATGGTGGCGCTGGTGACCGATGGTACCGCAGTACTTGGCCTCGGCAATGTGGGTCCACGGGCCGGTATGCCGGTAATGGAAGGCAAGGCCGTGATGTTCAAGGCGCTGGCCGGCATCGATTGCATGCCGCTGAGCCTTGATGTCGCAAGCCCCGAGCAGTTCTGCGATGTCGTTGCGGCGCTGGAACCGACATTCGGCGGCGTCAACATGGAGGATGTTGCGGCACCGCACTGTTTCCCGATTCTTCGTACCCTCGAGCGGCGGCTGTCGGTTCCGGTCATCCATGACGACCAGTATGGCACCGCCACGGTTGCCATGGCGGCGCTGATCAATGCGGTGAAGCTGACGGGCCGGCGCATGGGCGATATACGGGTGGTCGTCAACGGCGTTGGGGCGGCGGGTGCGGCGATTGTGAGTTTGTTGGAGGCGCTGGGCGTGGGCGACATCATTGCCGTCGACCGGGCAGGCGTGCTGCAGCGTGGTGTCGATTATCCTTTTGTGCACTGGCGCGAGATCGCGGCGCGGACCAACAAGGACGATCGCCACGGAGACCTGGCTACGGTGCTGAAAGGCGCCGATGCATTCATAGGCGTATCGGTCGGCGGGCTGGTCAGCGAAACGATGGTGACGGCAATGGCGAGACATCCGATTGTCTTTGCTTTGGCAAATCCGGAGCCGGAAATCTCGCCGGACCGTGCGCAGGCGGCGGGGGCTGCGATCACGGCGAGCGGGCGCTTCGATTTTCCCAACCACTGCAACAATGTGCTGGCCTTTCCGGGACTGATGCGCGCTGCGCTCGACACGAAAGCGAAGCGGGTCACGGCCAGCATGTGCCTCGCCGCATCGCGGGCCCTGGCGCTCATGGCGGGGCCTTCCGCCGATGCGATTTTGCCTTCGCCGCTTGATCCGGCTGTTCATGCCGCCGTGGCCGAAGCGGCCGCCCTGCAGGCCGTGGCGGAGGGCCTGGCGCGGCGTCCGGTGGTGGAAGGCCAGGTGCGGCGCCATACGCTGGAGCTGATCGCCAGCGTTGCCGAGCGCCAAGCCAATCTGGGGGCGCTGATCAGAAATGCCGCAAGCCGACGCATACCTGACTTAGTAACAGTGCCGAAATCGGGGTAAGCGCTCAGAGAATGTTGGTTTCCAGTTTCCTTCCCTCCGCCATTGATTCTTATGTATGGTCTTGAGACATAGGTGACGGAACGTACCTAGGCCGTGTTGACAAACAGGATTCCCAAATCAGTCTCGTTCTGATTCAAGGT
>CAYOZR010000003.1:32525-57526 GCA_964408555.1 uncultured Aestuariivirga sp. | reverse complement strand
AGCACGCCTGGAAAGCGTGTGTACGTTAATAGCGTACCGAGGGTTCGAATCCCTCCCCTTCCGCCACTAATTTCGCTTATCTCTTTGAACTAACGTGTGTTTCGTCGCCTGTGAACAATCCGATGTTCCCGCATGAAGCGGCCTGACTGGGCCGAAGAACGCCGCCAGCCACAGGCGCAAAAGAAGCCTCAACCAGTTGAGGAGTTGGCGGAAGTTGTATCCGGCGGCGGCGAGGACGGCGTTGATGGCGTCGCCTTGGGTTCCGGCAAGGTAGTTGCGGCCCATGCGGTGCTCATTTTTGATATGTCCGATGACGGGTTCGATTGCGGCGCGGCGTCTCATCTCGCGCTTGATGGCGGGCGTCATGCGTCGCTTCTGGCCTGAGGTGTAGACCTTGAACCTGTGGCTGAGGGCAGCGTTGTGGCCCCTGTATCCGGCGTCGGCGAGAATGCGGTCAATGCCGTTGCCGATCATGGCCTCCATCTCGGGGATCACGGCGGCCAGCGTGTGGCCATCATAAGGATTGCCCGGCAGCGCTTTGGCGTGCAACGCGAACTGGCCGCCCCTTGAGCGGTGCAATGTCGTCGCCACGGACACTTTGACCCCGAACTCGTAAGGGGCATGCGCCTTGCCCTTGCCGATGCATTCCACTTCCGGCGCATGCAGGCTGTAGACTTTCTTGCCATGTTGTTTTTGCCGCTGTTCCAGCACCCGGCCCGCCAGGTGCAAAGGGCGCAGGAAGATCGCGTGCAGGTCATCATCGCCGGCGATCTGCCGGGCGATGTCGCGGATGGTGCGGCCGAGATAGGTCTTGAGCTTGCGCAAGGCTTTGCCCGCCCGCTTGAACTGGTGGGCATGGGCGTATCTCTGATGCTTGATCAGCGCCAGCTTGCCGACCCGCGTGTAGCTCTGGCGCAGATCGAGGCCCACTTTCTTCGCCAAGCTCACCAGCTTCTCACGCGCCCGGTGAAGGAGCTTGGCATCGGTGGGGAACATCACATTCTTCGGCTGCACCGTCGTATCGACGATCACCCGGCGGGTGTCCCGCGGCGCCATCGCCCCGGTCCTGACCGCCACGGAAAGGCTTTCCTGCAGAAGGGCCGCAACCCGCTCCTCGCCCATTCTCTGCCGCCATCTGGTCAGCGACGAGCGGTCGAAGGGCAACTCATGGAGGAAGAACTCCTCGCCGCAGAAGTATTGAAAGTAAGGGTTCTCCACCCAGCGGGCGCACAGCTCTTCGTCCGAGAGATCGAAGGTGAACTTGAGGATCGCCAGCCCCGCCATCAGCCGGGTCGGTAGCGGCGGCATGCCGGGACCATCGGCGTAGACTTCGCCGCACGTTGTCTCGATGCCGCTCCACGACACCGCCCGCGACAGCTTCACCAGCTCATGCTTCATGTTGATGATCTGATCGAGGCGCGAGCGGAACATGTCCTGCGCCCCTGTCTCGCGCCGCTCCCGTGGCTTCATGGCGAATCTCCCCGGCTGGTTTCGCAGCCGCAGTGAATCACGCTTCGAAGCCTTGGTGAATCGCCAAATCAATTTGCAAGGAAACCAGCCTCAAAACGTTGCTTTCCTGCAATATCGAAACCTGCAATTGCCGACGTCGGTAAATCCGATCAATGGGTTGGTAATAGTTCACGGGGGACTGTTTCATATCTTAAGCTGAGCTCTGCCCTACCATATGCCCTACCACCGGCCCGCGCGTCCGCCTGATATCCTATATCGCGCGCGCGTATCGCGTCCAAACAGGGTGTAGGTATACCTACACCCTCTGGTATCCTATATCGTGCGAGCGCGTGTATCGCGTCCGAACATTGTCTCTGAGGTCCACAGCAACCGCGTGTTCGCCACGTTATCGCGGGCGGTCAGGTACAATCGCTGCCCCGCTCCGCTGTCCTGAGGATGCGCCATATTTTGTCGGCGGCGCAAGACTTTCCCACTCAATTCTCGTCTACAGCGCCTAAAAGCCAAGATTGTTGGCCTTGACACAAGCAGCGGTAGGAAAACCATTGTTGCCGGGACTTAGAAAAACATTATCTACAACCACGCACGGACAAGTTATCTGAAAGGATGGCGTCCCGCCAAAGATATTGCCACGAACAAGAGACCCTGTTCCTGTATAGACGGCCCCATTTCCAGTCGTTTCCACATTCATATTTTCAACCGTTGCTGTGGTGACGTTAAACAAATTGATCCCAAAGCTGAAGCCAGCTACAAATCCGTGGCGTATAGAAATTCGGGTTTTTGTGCCTGCGGAAATTCCTGAAATACCCTCTCCACCTAATGCGTTGCCCACAAGCAAGAAACCATTCAAGTCAAGACTGACATTGTTGGCGGTTATTACAATGCCTGGTGTACTTTTGGGGGCGGTCAGTCTGCTCGACAATCGGTAGCTGCCCGGCGTGCTAATCGTGATCGGAAAACCCGGTGCGTCGCCTGGAGTGACGTTTCCTGCGAGCGCATTGCTCTGGTTGATGAGGACGACACCGTCGGCCGCAAAGCTGGCGGTGGGTGCAAGGATGAGCAACAAAGAGGCAAAGCTGGTCAGATGGCTATATAGACGACTCATGACGGTCTCCTCTTAACTGACATCCGCCGGATGACCGGCTTGTTGAGGACGAGATTGGCGCGGAACGGCATTACTGGCAAGGGCGAGCCTTGGCCTAGCACCATCGCAAAATGTACTTCATCGCCGCCCGCCACGCCTTTCAGCAGAGACGACTGGACGCTTTCCCCGGAGTTGCAAAACCTGCGATATTGCCCGTGGGTCCCACGCGGGAGGACATCCATGCGCTATGAATCGATGTTGCCGCACCGGATCGGGACGGCGGTCCTGCCGCCCGGCGTGTTCGAATATCATGGCGCGGCAAGCTATGCAGTGGAGCTGCGGGAGACCGTCAGGCAATATCCCTTCAATCGTGTCATGCATTAGGGCAAGGGGCGTGGGTACATGAGCGATCCCAAAAACAGCGGTCTGGGTGTCCTGCGGGGAACGTTCGGCGATGAGCGCGTGAGCGACAGCGCGCGGCGGCGGCTGGTGCGCGATCTCTTCGACCGGGTGGCGCCCCGTTACGATCTGATGAACGATCTGATGAGCATGGGGTTGCACAGATTATGGAAGAGGGAGACGGCAGTGGCCGCGGCCGCCGCCGCGCGGGCGGTAGCGGGACCCATCGTCGATCTTGCCGGCGGCACGGGCGACATTGCGCGTCTCATCCGCGGGCACGTGCCGGAACGCCTCATCGTCAACCTGGATGCCAGTCCGGGAATGATCGCAGTGGCCGCAAAACGGGTGGGCCGGGACATTGCACTTGCGGTGGCGGAGGCCGAAAACCTTCCACTGGCGGACGATTCGGTGGCCACCGTGTCGCTCGGCTTCGGCCTCCGCAACATGACCGACCCGCGGCAGGCGCTCGGGGAAGTGTTTCGTGTGTTACGGCCCGGCGGCGCACTGGTCCTTCTCGAGTTCTCGAGGCCGTTCACCTGGTTTGCCCCTCTCTATAATTTCTATTCGCGCCATGTAATTCCGTTGCTTGGCGCGCTCGTTGCCGGCGACCGGCGGGCCTACCGCTATCTCGTCGAGTCGATCCGCCTGTTTCCGGATTCCGAGAGCATGAGCCGGGAACTCCATCGCGCCGGATTTGCCCAGATTCAAGTCAGGCGCTTGATGCTGGGGGTCGCCGCGCTCCACATTGCGGTAAAGTCATGAGAATTAAATTGCAGGAATTGCCGGCCGCCGGCCCGGCCCGGATCGAGGCCCTGCGGCGGTTGCCGCGCGCCGCGCTCTGGGTCATCGCGGCCCGGCTGAAGACATTGAGCCTGTCGGTCATGCCCGTGCTGGCGGGAACCTGGATCGCCGCAACCCGCCACACCTGGCGTGCCGACGTACTGATCGGTGCGTTGATAGCGGCGGTCGCCATCCAGGTCGGAACCAATCTTTGGAACGACGCGGCCGACGCGGCGCGCGGCGTCGATACCCAGGAAAGGCTCGGCCCCCCGCGCCTGACGGCTCTCGGCCTTCTCGACGGCGGTGCCGTCCGCAAGGCGGCGGCGGCGGCGTTCCTGACCGCCGCCGCGAGCGGACTCTTTCTCGTGGCGATCGGCGGCTATCCCATCCTGCTGATTGGCGTCCTTTCCCTGCTTATGGGCTATCTTTATTCGATGGGCCCCTGGCCTCTGTCGACGACACCTTTCGGCGAGCTGCTGGTGGTTGTGTTTTTCGGAACGGTCGCGGTTTCCGGAACCGCCTTTCTTCACACCGGCGCGGCCGATGGCGATGCCATGGGGCTCGGCACCGTCCTTGGCCTTCCGGCTGCCGCTGTGCTGCTCGTCAACAACCATCGGGACCGGCGCACGGATGCGCGGGCCGGCCGCCGGACGCTCGCCATTCTCCTGGGCGAGCGGGCCACGCGACTTCTCTATGGGATGCTAGTGACCGGTGCCGTGCTCGGCACGGCGGTCTGGACGGGGCGGGGCTGCGGCATTTCCTCCCTCTATGCGGCTCCGGCGCTGCTATTCTCCTTTGCGCTGACGTGGCAAATATTCGCCACGCCAGTGTCGGCGGGTCTCAACCGGTTGCTGCCGCGCACGGCGTTGCTCCAGATCGTCCTGCTGGCAACGCTAGCGGCTGTGCAACTGAGTTGCGGCGGATAGGCCAAGACAAGGACCTTCCGCCGCCAGTGGGAAATTCCGGCCCGGTCAGTCGCCGTCCATCGCACCGGGTCCCTTGACCGGCATCTCCAGCTTCAACTCGCCCGCCTTCTCGAAAACCAGCGTCACGGAAACGGTCGTACCCTCCTTGAGCTGATCCTTCAGACCCGTGAACATGATGTGGAAACCGCCCGGCATGAGCTCGGCGGTGCCTCCGGCCGGAATGTCGATCGCCGCAACCGCGCGCATCTTCATCACCCCGTCCTCCATGACGCTGGTGTGCAGTTCCGCTTTCTCGGAGATATCGGACTTGACGGCGAGGAGGCGATCGGCGCCGCCGCTGTTGACGATCCGCATGAAGCCGCCACCGGCCTTTGCCATGGCGGTCGAGGCGCGCAAAAATGCATCCGAGATGGTGAGATTGCCGTCGGCCCCGCGGGCGTTGGAGGCCAAGGGCAGGGCAAGGTAAAGGGCAGCCAGCATTACGTTCCGGCGTTTCATGAAAATTCTCCGGGAGACAGTGGTTGGAATTCTTGGATTACGGGTGATTGAACGGTACGCGGCGGACGGCGCCTTCAAGGAAAGGGCAAATCCCCGAAGCCGCCGGTCCGCGCGTTTCCAAACATCAGGCAGGGATGGGAGGCGCGCGAATCGGCGGCAAACCGGCCGCCGCCAGGCTGCGAAGAACCGGCGCATACCAAGAGCCACCGGCATCGGTTGACGCGACCACAACCCTCTGTAGATGCGGCGCGGAGCCGGGCAACGGGGCATTGCCGGCAGCCAATACGGCGCAAATGACGCAAAGTTCGGCGATCATGCCGGTATCGCCCGTCCCGTTGGTTTGGCCGCCGGTTGATCGGGCAGCGCTCAGGGCCGCGCACCAGACCTCGCCGGGCTGTGCCGACAGGGCCAGAATTCCGGGCAGAATCAGGCGAAAAACCAGCACGATAACAATAGCTTGCGAGACCCAAGGCGTTATTTTATTGAGCTGAGGCCGGGCTCGCTGAATATACATGAAATCATTAATCTACCGATGATCAAATACCACCTTGATCAAGATCAAGGTTCATTGTGCAGCGCAATGGGAATGAGCATTTGGTGACAAGACACCATTTCCGGTTTCCGGAAGTTCATCGGGCCAACTCCTGCACAGCTTGGCCCGGGTCAAAGAGGGCAAAGCTATGTTCAAACTTCAACGCAAGAACCTTCTGACCGCGTCGACGGCGATCGGCGCGGGCCTGATGCTCGCCAGCACGGTCGCTCCGGCCGAAACGCTTGACGAGGTTATGGCGCGCCGGGGGCTCACCCAGAAGGATTTGCTTGCGGCGGCAAAGACCTACACGCCGACCGGCAAGCGCGACGAATTCATCGTCTTCTCATCGGGTGGCCAGTCGGGGCAGGTCATCGTCTATGGCGTCCCGTCGATGCGCATCCTGAAATATATCGCCGTGTTCACGCCGGAGCCGTGGCAAGGATATGGCTATGACGAGGAATCCAAGAAGATCCTCGCCCAGGGCAACATCGACGGCCAGGCGATCACCTGGGGTGACAGTCACCACCCGGCCATCACCGAGACCAACGGCGATCCGGACGGCAAGTTCCTGTTCATCAACGACAAGGCCAATCCGCGCATCGCGGTCATTTCGCTCGAGGATTTCGAAACCCAGCAGATCGTGGTGAACCCCATCCTGCAATCCGAGCATGGTGGCACCTTCGTCACTCCGAACTCCGAATACGTGATCGACACGGCCCAGTATCCCGGCGTCCTCGGCCGCGGCTATGCGCCGCTCGAGCAGTTCAACGACAAGTTCCGCGGCGCCGTCACCTACTGGAAGTTCAACCGCGAGAAGGGCCGCATCGAGCCGGAGAACTCGTTCTCCATCGAACTGCCGCCCTATACGCAGGATCTTTCGGATGCCGGCAAGGGCGTCTCCGACGGCTGGTCCTTCACCAACTCCTTCTGCGCCGAGCGCTATGTCGGCGGCATCGAGAAGGGCCGCCCGCCGTTCGAGGCCGGCTGCTCGCAGAACGACGTCGACTATCTGCACGTCATCAACTGGAAGAAGGCCGCCGAAGTGGCCGCGGCCGGCAAGGTGACGAAGATCAACAACCACTCGGTGATCACCCTGCAGACGGCGATCGATGAAGGGCTGGTATACCTGATCGCCGAACCGAAGTCGCCGCACGGCGTCGACGTTTCTCCCGACGGCAAGTACATTCTCGTCGGCGGCAAGCTCGATACGCAGGACTCGGTGTATTCCTTCGAGAAGATCATGGCGGCGATCGACGCCAAGAAGTTTGTCGGCAAGGATCCCTACGGCCTGCCGATCATCGACATGGCCGACGCCTTGCACAAGCAGGTGCAGCTGGGCCTTGGCCCACTGCATAGCCAGTTCGATTCGAAGCCGTGCGTCGTCTACACGTCGCTTTATGTCGACAGCCAGGTGGTCAAGTGGAACTATTGCGAAGGCAAGGTGCTCGACAAGCTCAGCGTCCACTACAACATCGGCCATCTCACGGCGATGGAAGGCGAGTCGGCACATCCCGCCGGCCATTACCTGATCGCGCTGAACAAGCTGGCCATCGACCGCTTCAACCCGGTCGGACCGCTGCATCCGCAGAACCATCAGCTCATCGACATTTCCGGCGACAAGATGGAACTGCTCTACGACATGCCGCTGCCCCTGGGCGAGCCGCATTACGCGACCTCGATCAGGGCCGACAAGCTGCAGCCCTCCGTCCGCTACAAGTATGGTACTGACAGCCGGACCGGCGAGAGGCATCCGGGCGCCGTGCGGCCGGGCAGCGAGAAGATCGTGCGCGACGGCAACAAGGTCACGGTTTACATGACCGCCATCCGCTCGCACTTCACGCCCGAGATCGTCGAAGTCAACGAAGGCGACGAAGTCTCCTTCGTGGTCACCAACTCGGAACGGGCCGAGGACGAGACTCACGGCTTCGCCGTCGACACCTATAACGTCAACCTGTCGCTCGAACCGGGCAAGACGGCCACGGCCAAGCTCGTGGCCGACCGGCCGGTCGTGTTCTCCTTCTACTGGCCCGAGTTCTGCTCGGCGCTGCATCTTGAAATGACCGGCTTCCTCGCGGTGAAGCCGAAGAATTTCACCGAGCAGGTTAGCGCCGGCGAGGAAGGCCAGCAGTACACCCAGGCCGATTACGACAAGCAGTATAAGACCTGCGTCGACACCCAGGCGGTGATCGACAGCGTCGTGACCTACATCGTTGCAACCAACTTCAAGGACTTCCCGGAAGCGGTGGCACTCGTCGAAGACGCCACCGACCAGTTGAAGTTCGCCGGCGAAGCCAAGGCCAAGGCCGAAGACGCCGCCAAGAAGAATGACTGGCAGAACGCAACCCTGTGGGCCGGCCAGTGGTGGCAGTACCAGGTCAAGGCGGCCGACATCGGACTGAGGGCCAAGAACTACCTCGACGAACACGGCGCCAAGAAGGCGCAGTAACCCAAACGGAACGGGCGGGGCAGAAATGCCCCGTCGCTTCTTCCACGAGCCCGAACAGGAACACCACATGCGTACGCCAGTCATTTTCGCCCTTATGGGTCTTGCCTTCGCTGCGGCCACTCCGGCCATGGCCGAGGATGCCATCGATGCCCAGAAAATCTATCGCCTGAAGACCTGCGTGGCCTGCCATGGCGCCAAGGGCCAGAAGCCCATCCAGTCCTATCCGGCACTGGCGGGACAGAATGAAAAATATCTTCTGAACCAGATGAAAGACGTGAAATCGGGCAAACGGGTTTCGAGCGTCGATGCCGTTACCGGCCACCCTTTCACCGAGGGCATGGCGGCGATCATGCATATCGTCAACGATGACGAACTGAAGGCGTTGGCGAAATATCTTTCAGAACAGCAGCCGGGCAAGCCCAAGCCGCCGGCCGAGCCCATCACCGCGGAGCAGACGGCTGCGGGCCAAGGCAAATACAAGACGCTGGGCTGCGTGGCCTGCCACGGCGCCGCTGGCAAGAAGGCGTTGGCGCCGGCCTATCCCATCCTCGCCGGCCTCAACCGCGATTACCTGGTGCGGCAGATGACCGATCTGCGCGACGGCACACGCGCCAATGGGCTGTCCAAGCTTATGCTTGGCGTGATCAAGCGCGCCGACGATGCCGCCATCGCCGCCATCGCGGACTACCTCTCGCAAATCGACCGCACCGCCAAGTGAACGACTTAAACAACCGGAGACCTGATATGAAGAAATTCGCCTTTGCCCTGCTTGCCGGCGCCGTGCTGGCCGGTTTCGCCGCCACGGCGGTGTCCCAGGAGACGGACACGTCGACGACCGCTCCCAAGACCTGGAACGAAGGCGGCGGCGAACAGGACGAAGCCCTGAAGCTGACGCCCAATCTCGTGAACGGGCGCGATGTCTATGAAGTGTGCTCGGCCTGCCATCAGCCCAATGGCTGGGGCCTCGTCGATGGCACATTCCCGCAAATCTCCGGCCAGCACCGCGATGTGCTCATCAAGCAGCTCGCCGATATCCGTGCGCTAAACCGCGACAATCCGACCATGTATCCATTCGCGCTGCCGCAGGAAATCGGCGGCCCGCAGTCGATTGCCGACGTCACCGCCTATATCCAGAAGCTGCCGATGAATCCCAACAATGGCGTGGGCCCCGGCACGGCACCGGAAAAGGGTGCCAAGCTCTATGCCGATAATTGCGTCCGCTGCCATGGCGACCAAGGCCAGGGCGACGACGCTAAATACTATCCGCGCATTCAGGGCCAGCACTACGAATACCTGCTGCGCCAATACAAGTGGATCAAGGTCGGCAAGCGCCGCAATGCCAACCCCGACATGGTGAAGCAGATCCAGAATTTCACCGACGAGGACACGATTGCGGTGCTGGATTACGTCTCCCGGTTGAAGCCGCCCGCGGAACTGCTCGGCGCGCCCGGCTGGGAGAACCCCGACTTCCAGTAGTCCAGCAAAAGGATACTGCTCGCATGGCAGAACAAGCATCGAAGCGGCGCGCCATCACGTTCCGTGTCCTGACCTTGGCCGGTCTCGTGCTGTTGGCGTTGGCGTATTTCTCGCCGGTCTGGTGGGTGTCGCTGAAGGCGCCGAACTATCCGGAGGCCACGTTCCCCGACGGCATACGCATCCACTTCCACATGGATAGCGTGCGCAACGGCTGCTCCATCCGCCAGTCCAAGGAGGTGGAGGAGACCGAGGCGCTCGACTGCGTGCACGAGATGGACACCATCAACCATTACGTCGGCATGTATCCGATCGCGTCGGGCGGCCCGGTGGAAAAGGCCTTCTCGCCGTTCCTGTTCGCGATGCTCGGCGTGATGCTCGTGGCCTTCATGATTCCGGGCGGCAAGAAGCGGGTGGCCTTCTCGCTGCTCGGCCATTCCGCCGTCGCGGCATGGATGATCGTCGCCATGTACTCGGCCAACGGCGTTGCCTATCAGGGCAAGGGCTATCTGGAAGGCCTGGTGAACTCGCTCGGCCAGGATACCATGGAGAAGATCGACGATTCCAATCTGGCGCCGATCGTCAAACTGCTGAAGGAATCGCTCGAAAAGTCCGCGGCCGCGGGATCGCAGGAGAAAAGCGGCGATACCGGCGGCAGCAAGGCCGATCTGATCGCCAATCTCAGGGCCAACTACAACCTCGACAATTTGAAAAAGCCGGGCGATCGACAACAGGCCTGGACCGGCAGCGGCCTGCAGGTGATGACATGGCACTATGACAAGAGCCTGGGGCGCTGGTTCAACATGCCGGAAAGGAACGACAGGCTCGCCGCCACGATGGACATGGCCGCGAAGATCCTGCTGTTCGCCGTCATCGGCGCCATGCTCCTCATGGTCTATGCGGCGCGCAGCACGCGCTCCATGTTCTACTGGCTGCTGGTGCTGTTGCCGGCCGCCGTTTCGCCGGGCTTCATCGTCGAGTATTCGGCATGGCTCTGGTGGTATGGCCACAGCCTGAACGAAATGGGCGCGTTCACGCTCAAGCCCTTCATGCCGACGGTCTTCGGCGAAGGAAAGGTGGCGCAATTCACGACCTATTCCTATCCTCACTATGGTTTTGGGCTGCTTGCCGTCAGCACGCTGCTGCTCATTCTTGCGGCCCTCATCCGGCACAAGCAACTTCAAGAGGCGGGCGACGCCGCCGAAGACATCTAAACCGGAACGCCATGCGCGCTGTTCTCGTCATGACCCTATTGCTCCGGCTGGCAGGCGGCATTGCCGCGCTGGCGGCCCCTGCCGGGATGGCCGAGGCGGGCCCGCTGCAGGCAATGATCGACGCAGCCGCCGAGAACGCGACCGTCAAGCCGGCGGCCGGCGTCTATCATGATCATATCGTGATCCGGAAGCCGGTCATTCTCGATGGTTCCGCGGGCGTCGTCATCGATGGCGATGGCGAGGGCACGGTGATGGAGATCGCCACCTCCGGCGCGATCCTCAAGGGCGTCACGCTGCGCAACTCCGGCCGCCTTCACACCAAGATCGATGCCGGACTCAGGATTACCGGCAACTTCAACGTCATCAAGGACGTAACCATCGAGAACAGCTTGTTCGGCATCGATCTGCATGAGGCGAACGGCAACGTGCTGCGGCGCAACCGGATCTCGTCAAACGACCTGCCGCCGGGGCTTCGCGGCGATTCGATCCGGCTCTGGTACAGCCACAACAACGAAATCACCGCCAACTATATCCACGACGCGCGCGATTTTACTGTCTGGTATTCGCACGACAATACGATCGCCGACAACACGATCCGCCGCGGCCGCTACGGCATCCACTTCATGTATTCGCATCGCAACAGGATGACCGGCAACGAGATTGCCGACTGCGTCGTCGGCGTATTCCTCATGTACAGTAACCAGGTCGAAGTGCGGAACAACAAGTTCCTGCGCGCCTGGGGCGCCTCGGGCGTGGGCGTGGGATTCAAGGAGTCGAGCGAAGCGGTGATCGCGGATAACGAAATCATCGGCAATGCCGTCGGCATCTATCTGGATATATCGCCCTTCGATCCCGAGAGCACCAACGCCTTCACCGGGAACAAAATCGGCTTCAACGGCATCGGCGTCTCGTTTCATACCGACTGGGAAGGCAATATTTTCGAGAACAACGCGTTCCTGTCGAACTTCACGCAAGTGTCCGTGGACGGCGGCGGAACCGCGCTGCGCGAAACGTGGAAGAACAATTACTGGGACGATTACTCGGGCTTCGACCGCAACGGGGACGGCCGCGGCGATAGTCCGTTCGAGATTTACAACTACGCGGACCGTTTGTGGATGGAAGTGCCGAGCACCTCCTTCTTCCGCGGGTCGCCGGCGCTTGAGATGCTGGACCTCATCGAGCGCCTGGCGCCGTTCAGCGAGCCCAAGCTTCTGGTCCGCGAACCGGGGCCGTTGATGGAGGAACCGGCCTTGGCCGCCGCGGTTGCACCGAAGAGCGCTTTGGAGATGCCGCGGTGATCGATCGGCCCGAGAGTGGAGACGCAAGCCGGCTGGTGCAGCCTCCGCCGGCGAAAAAGCCGAAGCTGACGCGCCGCGAGGTCGAACAGCGCCGCACCATCCTGCGCTCGATCGGGGCCGGCATCGCCGTCGTCGGACTGTCGCTCGTCGGTTATTATCCGATCCTCAAGAAGCTTTTCAGCCGGTTGCGGCCGCCCGGCGCCTTGGCCGAGAACGAGTTCCTGTCGGCGTGCATAAAATGCGGTCAATGCGTCCAGGTCTGTCCGGTGCAGGCGATCGAGCTGGCAGACGGCGATGAAGGCTTCGGCCTCGGCGCGCCCTATATCGACGCCAGGAGCCAGGGCTGCGACTTCTCCTGCGATGCGACGCAATGCATCCTGGCGTGCCCGACCGGCGCCTTGTCGCAGCTCGTCAGCAAGAAGGAAGAAGTCCGCATGGGCCTGGCGCGGCTGGCGCGGAGCGATGCCTGCCTTGCCGTGAACGGCAAGGGCTTGCGCGGTCTGGCCCGCGGCGAGGCATACGAGGGACTTCACCGCTACATCGAAATCGACCGCTGGAAGCCGCTGAAGATCGCCGAGCATCCCTATGATCTCGAACTCTGCGATCTGTGCGTGCGCGAATGCCCGATCGAGGGGGCGATCTCGCTGCGGCCGTTCACCGGCGATCCCGGCGACAAGCGCCGCATGCCCGTCGTCACCGACCTCTGTGTCGGCTGCGGCACCTGCGAGATGATGTGCCCGGTGGAACCGGCCGCCATCGTCATCGATCCGAAAATCCTGAAGGAGCGCGCCGCATGACCGGGTTCGTTCAGTCGCTTGCCATGATGCTCGGGCGGGCGCCCCGCAAGCCCCAGGGCGCGGAGGTGAGCCGGGCCGCGCAAGACCTCATGAAACTGAAGAAGACGCCGGAACAGGTGGCGTTGCGCCGGGCCCGCATCGCCGAGGAGCACGAGCATCCCGTGGTGTCGCACAAGTGGATGTACCGGCGCTGGATTTCCATTGTCGTGCTCAACCTGCTCTTCGTCGTGTCCTATTGGTTCGACGTCCAGCTTGTCGAAGGGGCGCTCACCGCCTCGCGCTTCGTCGGTTTTCACATGGCGGATCTCAATGGCGCGCTGCAGGTGATGCTCGCCCACAAGCAGGTGATGATCAATCTGGTGATCGGCACCGCCACCGTGCTGCTTATCTGGTGGTTCGTCGGCGGGCGCGCCTTCTGCTCGTGGATCTGCCCCTATCACTTGCTGGCCGAATGGGCGGAAATGCTCCATCTGAAGCTCGCAAGCTTTGGCTTTGCCGTGGACCAGAAGTTCCACCGCGGACTGCGGACCGTGCTGTGGTTCGCATACCTGGTCCTGGCGTTGGTGACCGGTTACACGGTATTCGAGTATGTGAACCCGGTCGGCATCGTCAGCAGGGCCCTTATCTATGGCCCGACGATTGCGCTTCTCTGGGTCGGCTTCCTGCTTGGCATCGAGGTTTTCTATTCGCGCCGTTTCTGGTGCCGCTATGTCTGCCCCATCGGACTGAGCTACGGCATCACCGGCTCGATCTCGCCGGTGCAGGTGAAATACGATCTTGCCAAGTGCCTGCATGAGGGCGAATGCCGCAAGGTTTGCCTGGTGCCGCACGTGCTCGAACTCACCAAGTTGAGCTATGCGAGCGATACCGTCGAATATATCGGCGCCGACTGCACCCGCTGCGGCATGTGCGTGGATGTCTGCCCGCAAGACGCTCTCAGTTTTTCCGTCCGCGGTCTCGACAAGCTGTTGTAGGATGCCATGATCAACATAGACGGCCTCGTCAAGAAATTCGGCCGGCATGCGGTGCTGGAAAACCTGACACTCGTCATCGCGCCGAGCGACCGCATAGCCGTGATCGGCTCCAATGGTGCCGGCAAGACGACCCTGTTCCGCTGCCTGCTCGGCCACTACCGTTATGGCGGCACTATTGCGCTCGACGGCGAAAAGCCGGTGCGGCGCGATGGCCGTCTGCTGTCGCGGATTGCCTTCGTGCCGCAGCTGCCGCCGCCGCTGCGCATGCCGGTGGCCGAGTTGCTGCGCTTCTCGCAAGGCGCGGGCGCCGCCGATCCCCGGCGGATGGCGGAGATCGCTTCACGCCTGGGCCTCGATCTCGATGCGGTCGAGGCACAGCCCTTCTACCGTCTCTCGGGCGGCCAGAAGCAGAAGGTCCTGGTCACCATCGCGCTGTCGCGCCCCGTCGATCTCCTTGTCTTCGATGAGCCGGCGGCCAACCTCGATCCCGCCGCGCGCGGCGCCTTCATCGATCTTCTGGCCGGCATGAAGGACCGTTCGATGCTGATCGCCAGTCACCGGCTGGAGGAGATCGCTCCCCTGGTCAATCGCGTCATCGAGATGGAGCAGGGCCGTATCGTGCTCGACGACGCCGTCGCCGACAGGCTCGAAGCAGGCGAGCTGCGCCGCTGCGTCATCAAGCTCGATCGGCCGCATGGCGCGTTCGACCGGACCATCCGGGCATGGAACTTCGCCGCCAGCGGCAGCGGGGCGATCTATGAGGGCAGTATCCCGGCCGCCGAAAGTTTCCGCTTTCTCGGCATGCTGTCGCGTTATGCGAGCCTCATCGACAAGTTCACCTTCGAGGCGCCGGGCGGCAAGACCGATGGAGTTCATTAGATGTGCGGATACGATCGCAGGACATTCATGACGGGACTGCTGGCCGTCACGCTGTCCGGTTGTTCCCGGCAAGATGCCGGGACGGAAGAAATCCACTATGGCCGCGAAGCCTGCGCGAGGTGCGGCATGATCATCTCGGATCCGCGCTTCGCGGCGGAAATCCGCGGTGGCCCCGACATGAACCTGGCAAAGTTCGACGATGTCGGATGCGCGGTTAACTGGCTGGAGACGAAACCATGGCGCGTCGAGACGACTTCGAAATTCTGGGTGATGAACAGCGATACGGGGAGCGACTGGCTGGATGCCCGCGCGTCGTGGTTTCTCCCGGACATGATGAGCCCGATGAATTACGGCTTCGGGGCGGTTCCCCAGCAGCGCGGCGGAGTGGTGGACTACGCCACGATGCAGGCGCGAGCCCTGGCGAGGGGCTAGCGCCGTTGGCGGGGATGGCAAAGGGCCTGGGTCTGTCGGCCCGCCTGGAAGTGCAGGAGTCCCTGCGCTCGCGCTGGTTCCATCTCTATGCCTTCGTCTTCGTGGGGCTCATGCTGCTGCTGGCGCTGACCGGCGTGGCCGAGTCGCGCGTCCTCGGCTTCACCGGCCTGTCCCGCCTTCTCGTCACCTATATCCAGATCACCATGGCTGTGCTGCCGCTGTTTGTGCTGGTGACAACGGCGCGATCGCTGGTGGGAGACCGGGAAGCCGGCAATCTGGAATACATGCTGGCCTTTCCGGTCAGCCTTGCCGGCTGGTACTGGGGCAAGTTCCTGGGCCGCCTCGTACTGGTCGTCCTGCCTGTCGTTGCGGCGCTGGCGCTGGCGGCGGCCTACGGCGCCATACGCGGCCACGGAATTCCCTGGACGCATCTTGCGCTTTATGCGGGGCTGGTCGCGGCTCTGGCCATATGCTTTCTCGGACTCGGCTTCCTGCTGTCGAGCCTGGCGCGTTCCACCGAAGTGGCACTCGGCGCCACGCTGCTGATCTGGCTGGCGCTTGTCGCCTTTCTCGATCTCGTGCTGCTGTCGGTCCTCGTCAGGGCGCAATTCAATCCGGATTTGGTGATCGCCATCGCGCTGGCCAATCCGCTGCAATCGTTCCGCACCGCCTCGATGATCCTCTTCGATCCGCAGCTGATCCTGCTCGGTCCGTCTTCCTACCTGATCCTCGACAATTTCGGGGTGCCCGGTTACGTCGCATGGGCGATAGCCTACCCGTCGGCGCTGGGGCTGATCTTCGCGGGCGTGGGATATTGGCGCTTCAGCCGGGGCGATCTCGTCTGATCAGGCGCCGGCCTCCGCCGTCAGCCAGTCGATGAAGGCTTGATCGTCCCAGCGCGCCGGACCTTTGACCAGCCAGGTTTCATAACCGGCGCCGTCGATCAATACGGTGAAGGGCAGGCCCCACTCGGCAAAAATGCCGGCGATGTTCTGGCCCTCGCCCAAAATGACGGGAAGGTTGGAGATGCCGCTACTCTTGTAGAAATTGGTGACGGCGGTGGCGCCGCGCCGTTCGATGGCCAGGGGCAAAACCGAAATCGCCTTTCCGGAGACCCGGTCCGCCAGCCGCGCCAGGCCCGGCATTTCATCGCGGCAGGGGAAGCACCAGCTTGCCCAGAGGTTCAGCACGATGAACTGCCCGCGGTATCGGTCGAGACCGAGGGTCGCGCCATCGCCCCCCGTCATGATGAGGCCGGTCACCGGACGGGGCGGATCGATCTTCGTCAATCTTTCAAGCGGCGAGACAAGCAACTCTTTCGCAGCTGCCTGGCTTGCGGCCGGCAGGCCAGAACCGATCAACGCTGCAAGAACCGCCCTGCGCCGCATCGGTCTAATTCTCCTGTGTGGCGGGCAGGCGGGCAAGCGCCTTGCGCACCTCCCCGGCGATGGCTTCGGCGGCAAGGCCGTGGCCGAAGCGCGCGATCAATTGGCCATCGGGGTCCATGAAAATAATCGAAGATGTATGATCGATGGTGTAATTCTCGGGCTTGGACGGATCGGGCGTTACAATCGCGTACTTTGCATTGAAGGCCTTCACCATGGCATCGAGATAGGGCTTGGGCCCGCGGAGCGCGACGATGCGCTCGTCGAAGGCCGACACATACTCGCTGAGCAGCTTGCGCGTGTCCCGGTCCGGATCCAGCGTGACGAAGAGGAGCAAAATCCTGCCGGCGTCCTTGTCGAGGGACTTAAGCACGTTTGCCATGGTCGTCAGGCTCGTCGAGCAAATATCCGGGCAACTGGTATAGCCGAAGTAGATCAGGCAAAAGCGGCCCAGCAGGTCTTCGTCGGTTACAATCGTGCCATTGACGTCCTCAAGCATGAAACGGCGCGAATCCGGCTCCTCCCCGCTCGCCGCGGTATCCTGGGCGTGAAGGGTCTGGGCTCCGGCGCCGGTGAAGCCTCCGAAACCGGCCGCAGCGGCGAGAAGCAAATGGCGCCTTGTAATCAGTTTGCATCCTCGAGACATAACTCCGTATTCTCCTAGAAGCCCGGAGGCGGCCGTTCCTTGATTCTAATCAAGGAACGGCGGCAGGTTTTGGGTGGTTTATCTATACAAAGGTGTCGAAGATGACGATTACCGTGCTGCTTTCGGCCGGATTGGCATTTCTGATGCTTGTCGTGGGCCTGCGGCTCACATGGGAGGATTTTCGCAACCTCGCACGGCAACCCTCGGCGGTGGCGACCGGACTTGTCGCGCAGATGGTCATGCTGCCGGTGCTGGCCGTGGCCATCTCGAGGTTCCTCGGCCTGTCGCCCCAGATGTCGCTGGGCCTTCTCGTCGTTGCGGCGGCGCCCGGCGGCATTACCTCGAATTTCATCACCTTGATTGCGCGCGGCGACGCCGCCCTGTCGGCCACAATGACGCTTGGCACCAGCCTCGCCGCGGCGGTTTCGATTCCGCTGGTGCTGATCCTCGGACAGGCACCGGTCAGCGGCGGGCTGGAGAGTCTCTCGCTGGCGATCGGCAAGACCGGAATTGCCGTTCTCGCCGTCTCCGCCGTGCCGCTGCTGATTGGTATGGTTCTGCGCCGCCGCTATCCGGCGGGGATTGGCCGCTGGATGGCGCTGCTCGAGCGGACCGCAAGTGCCATCTTCATCGGCATTGTCGCCGCCGCCTTCTATCAGAACTGGGGCGCGATGACGGCTCACGCCGTGGAGGCCGGGCCAGCCGCCGTCCTGCTCAATCTGGGAGCGATCGGCGGCGCCTTTGCGGCCGGCACCATCATGCGGCTTCCATCCCGCCAGACGCTTGCCATCGCCATCGAATGCGGGCTGCAGAATATCGCCATGGCCATGTTCGTGGCCGCAAGCATTCTGCAGGACACCAGTCTTCTCATTCCGGCGCTCGTCTATGCCGTGGTGATGAATGTGACGGCGCTGGCGTTGATACTGACCGGCCGCCTGATCGATGCGATGCGGCCGGATGCGGGCGTCGACGCGAAGTCCCGCGCCTGATTCTCGGGTACCCGGTCATGCTTGGCCGCGGGGCCGGCCAGAACATATCGATCCGGAGATCATCGCCGTTGCCCATTGCCTCGCCGCGCGGAGTTGCCCCAGCGCGCTGGAAATCGACATTCGGTTCACTGAGAAGAACCCTTTCGCCGATCTCGGAAAAACCGCCGATCGCGATCATGCTGAAGGCGGCGGTTTTCAGTGAACGTCCGATACCTCGAGAGTCTTCGCCCCAAAAGCTTATCCACGCCGGCGGCGAAAGTAAATGTTTTTCCAGCTTGCGGAGACATTTATCGGCGCGCAAGCTGGCACCGGCCCGCATTTGTCGGCGGCAGGCGCGATCGGGCGGACGGAGAAATGCGATGTCAAAGCTGTTTGGCGGCAGCCACCGCCGGCTGCAGCGTGAGTTCGATACCGAGCGCCTCGCCGATCGGATTGAAGAGCGATTGTTTCGGGAACACATCGCCCCCGACGATCGCGCATTCATCGAGCGCATGGACATGTTCTTTCTGGCGACAGCCGACAAGGCCGGCCGCCCCAACTGCTCATACAAGGGTGGCGATCCGGGTTTCGTCCGCGTCCTCGACCCGCAATCGCTGGTGTTCCCGAACTACGACGGCAACGGCATGTTTATCTCGATGGGCAACACGCTCGAAAACCCCGAGGTCGGATTGCTGTTCATTGATTTCGAGAACCGGAAGCGGCTGCGGCTCAACGGAACCGCGCGGATCGAACCCGCCCACTCAATCGCGCCATCTTATCCGGAAGCGCAGTTCGTGGTGAGGGTGCAAGTGCGGCAGGTGTTTCCCAATTGCCCGCGCTATATTCACCAGATGCAGCCGGTGGAGCGCTCGAATTTTGTACCGCATGCCGCCGTCGTAACGCCGGTCCCGGCCTGGAAGCGCATGGAATGGGCCCGCGACGTGCTTCCCGCGGGCGATCCGGCGCTCCTGCCGGATGACCCAGGCATCCGTGAAGACCGCTGAATTATCGCCGCCCGCATCGATCGGATTGGACGGGCAGTATCCTGTCGCGTCCCAATTGGTGGTGAAGCACAAGAAGGGGTCGCGGTCCCGGAGTCGGAGAATGTTGGTTTTCGATTCCTTTCCCGCCGCCACCCTGCCGGACCTCGATAGTCTCCGTAGCCGTGGCATCGACAGCCCAATTTCGCGGCGGACTCGGTATTTTACCCGCGCGTGCGGCCTGCACTCCATTTGAAGAAACATCCGCCGGTTACTGCCGCCAGATGCGGTAAGGTCATACGAACGCTGGCAGGCATCGTGGCGATACTGCAAGATCGTTCCCCGTCATGATTTCAAACTGAGACACTACCCGGTTCTCTCCCATCTGGCCTTCGTCTGCCATTATGATAGGTTTCCCGATCCTTTTCCCATAGGCCAAGAACCAACCGGAATGGCGCAACACATCGAATGGAGGCAGTCGGATGAGCGCGGCCAAAATCTTACTCACGGGATTCGAACCCTACGGCGGCCGCGGCAGCAACCCGGCTTACGAAGTCATGAAAGCCCTCGATGGCCGGATCGTCCACGGAAAGACCGTCGTGGGCCGGGGACTGCCGGTGACGCTTGCTGACATGAGAAGCAGGCTGCAGGCCCTGATCGACGAGGTGCGACCCGCCGCCGTCATCAGCCTCGGTCTTTGGCCCGGAGAACCGATCATTCGCCTTGAACGGATCGGCATCAATATCGCGGATTTTGAGATCGCCGATAACGCAGGCGTCATCCTGCGCGACACTCCTGTCTCGAACGGCACATCGGCCGGCCATTGGTCCACTCTGCCGCTACGCGCCATCGAAACGGCGCTGCTGCGGGAAGGAATACCCGTCCGTATCTCGTCAACCGCCGGAACCTTCCTTTGCAATGCCTGCTTGTTCACCCTGATGGATATCCTAGCCGCCCGCGGCTCCATCTTTCCGGCGGGCTTCATCCACGTCCCCTATATGCCGGAGCAGGTGGCGTCTTTGTTGAGCGATCTCCGGTCGAGCGCGGCGCTGGAACTGCATCAGCGGGCCGACATCGCCTCGATGGAACTCTCGCGAACCGTCATGGCCATCGAAATCGCCATCCGCACGACGCTGCAAACCGCCGCATAGACGAATTGCCTGCTTCTATCGGCGATTGGCCCCGGGGCGGCTGAGCACGAGATAGGAAACCGCAAGACCGATCGTCGACAGGACGATCAGCCCCATCAATGCATAGAGCACCGGCGACAGGCCGACCTGCTTGTAGGTCGACCAGATATAGGTCGGGATCGTGTTCCACGGCCCCTGCACGGCGCTGGTGCGGATCGTCTCGTTGATCGAGATGATCAGCGAGAAGCTGGCGGCGCCATGGATGCCCGGTGCGATCAGCGGATATTCGATGTCGCGGAAGGCCTGCCACCGGCTGGCGCCCGCCACATAGGCCGCCTCGAGATAGATCGGATCGAAGCTGGCCATGACGGTGAGTATGATGAGGGTCGCGAATGGCAGGGCCCAGAGGGTCTGCACAATGACGATGGTCGTCAGCGAAGAGGGAACGCCGAGCAGTTTGAACAGCAGGGCGCTCGCCAGGCCCATGCTGACGCCCGGAATGAACAGGGGCAGCAGCATGACCAGCAAGATGAGGCGCGGAACGCCCAGTTCGCGGATCGACAACGCGGCAACGAGGCCGAGCACCGTCGACAGCAGCGCCACGACCGCGGCGACGAGCGCCGTGGTCCGCAGCGCGCCCAGGATGATGGCCGTCCGCCAGAGTTCGCCGAACCATCGCAGCGTCCACTCGCCGGCGCCATCTCCCCGCACCGACAGGACGAGCACCGGCGCGATTGGCATATAGAGAATGGCCACGACCGCGCCGATCAGCAGCCACATGGGCCAGTTCCGTCCGACCAGCCGCGACGGGCGCAGGGCTCGGCGGGTGGCGGGGCCGCGCGCCGTCACGACTTCCACTCGAGAATCTTGCCGAGAAAGGTCTTCAGGTCGAAGGCGGCATACCAGCCCGCCACCAGGATGAGCATGAGCACGACGACGATGCTCGACAGGGCGGCCGCCAGCGGATAGTTGAGCACGTCCATGCTGCTGGTGATGGTGTTGCCGAGCAACTCATAGCCCACCCCGCCCATGATGATCGGCACGGCACTCTCGCCGAGACAGCCGACAAACCCAAACACGATCGCCGCGAAGATTCCCGGCAGCGACAGCGGCAGGGTGATCCGGCGGAAGGTCGTGAATGCGCTGGCGCCGAGATCGGCGCTCGCCTCCAGATATTGCCGGTCGATGGCGGCAATGGAAAGGACGAGGGGAAAGATCATGAACGGCATGTAGGTGGAGATGAGCCCGAGAATGACGGCGAAATCGCTGTAGAGCAGCCAGTCGGCGGGCGCGTCGATGAGGCCGGCCGCAATCAGCGCGGTATTGACCGTGCCGTTGCGGCCCAACAGGCTGGTCCATGCCACATTGCGCACGATGTAATTGATCAGAAACGGGATGGTGAACAGCACCAGGACGATGCGTGTCGCGGCGGGGCTGGTCTTGCGGGCGAGGAAATAGGCGATCGGATAGGCGACCAGCAGCGCGAGGACGGTCACCTCGACGGCGACAATGAAGCTGCGCAGGAGGACGGTGAGGCGGGCACCTTCCACGATGGTGTAATAGGACGCCAGCGAAAATGCCGGGCGGAATTTGAGGCCGGCCCGCTCCCAGAAGCTGACCATGATGGTGAGCGCGAGTGGAACGACCAGGAAGATCGTGACGAAAAGCAGCGGCAGGCCCAGCACGGCCTGCCGCCCGATACGTGCCAGATGGTTCCTCGTGCCTTGCACGAAGTCTCCGGTCAGGATGCCTTGAACCGGGCCCACTCGGATTCGTAGAACTCCACCTCGGTCGGCCAGCGGTTCTGCCAGGTGCCGCCCTTCTCGAACTTGCGGCGGACATTGGCGGTAATGTCGGCGACCTTCTGGGTCTCCTCGGCCGAGAACTCTGAGGCGTTGGCCTTGGCATAGTCCTGCGCCTGCGGATTGGTCATGTAGCCCCGCATGTTGGTGATCTTGGCGCCGTACCAGCCGCCGAGCATGAAATCCAGGAGCTGATAGGCGGCGGTTGACTGTTCCGCCGGGCGGTTCGGGTTCTTCACGATATAGGCCGCCATGGCCCACAGCAGGTAGCCTTCCTTGGGATCGGCGTAGACGGCATCGATGCCCTTGGACTTGGCGACGAAGACCATCGGTTCCCAACAGTCGATGACATAGACTTCCTTGCTGACGATGAGATTGACCGCCTGCTCGAAGCTGTTCCAGATGACGCGGAACTGGCCCTTCTGCTTCTGGTCGATAAGGAAATCGATCACCGTCTTGAATTCGTCCTTGGTCATGTCGTCGGGATTGCCGATGGTGGCGAGCCCGGCGCTCTTCAGATAGAGGGCGGTCTTCTGCGCCGCCGTCGTATAATTGTCCTCGAGCGCCACATAGCCCTTCCACTGCGGGTCGAAGAGGGCCGCGTAGGAATCGAGCGGGCCGGTTTTTTCCGGGAGATAGGCGAAGGAATCGCCCTGCAGCACGGTGGGGACGCCATAGATGTCGTCGCCGTAGCCGATGAACTTGAAGCCCGGCTTGCCCTTGCCGAGGAACTCGTCGAGATAGGCGTCCTTGCTCCAGTTCGGCAGGCGCGAGGTATCGATCTTCTCGATCAGGTCGTTTTCGACCAGCGGCTTCTGCATGCCGCCGACGATGTTGATGATGTCGTAGGTCGCCTGGCCGCTTCCGGCAACCAGCACGTTGAGAATCGCGGAAGGTGCATTGCCGATCGAAACGAGATTGACATCGTAGCCGCTCGCCGCCTTGTATTTCGACCAGTCGCCGCCGGGATCGCCGACACCGATATCGGCGAAATTGACGCTGCCCGCGGCAAAGGCCCGGGGAACGGATAGGCCGCCGCCTGCCGCCATCGCCATGAGGCTCAGGCGGAGTGCGTCACGCCGGTTCATAGAGTTCCAGTTGCGCATTTTTTTCTCCTGTGTTGCCGATGATGAGAAAGATCCGGGGGCAAAGCAAACCCGTCGCACGGGTCGCCGAGATGTCGAACCCGCTGACGAAAGGCACGGAAACATGATTAGTATGGAATCTTTTCCAGATAGACCGCAAGTGCCTGCGGCGCATATGTGCCAGCTTGGTAGCGCATCCGGCCGAACGGCGGGGAGATCGCTCCGGCCCTAACGCTCCACCCAGCGGTCTCCCGCCTTCACATAGCCGCGCTTGACCGCCGCCCAAGCGATGCGGTGGGCGGCTTCCTCCTGGCGGGGGTCGCCGCGATGGGCCGCGAAGGCATGATTGAAGGCGGCCCGGAAAATATCCTGGGCGTGCTCCGGCAGATGCGCCCGGATCGCCTCCGGCAGTTCGGCGTTGCTGGCATAGGGCATGGGCTCAGGCGCTCCCGATCAGGATGCCGGTGACGAACACCAGGAAGCCGCCGACCGCGATCTGGAAGGCCGCCTTGAGGAAGGGCGTGTCCATGTATTTGTAGCGGATCCAGGAGATCGCCCAGAGTTCCAAGAAGACGATGACGATGGCAATCCAGGTTGCCGTCCAGAAATCCGGGATGAGATAGGGCAGGGTGTGGCCCAGGCCGCCGACGGCCGTCATCACGCCGGCGGCGACGCCGCGGATCATCGGATGGCCGCGGCCGGTGAGCTTGCCGTCGTCGGAAAGCCCTTCGGCAAGGCCCATGGAGATGCCCGCGCCCATGGACGCAGCCAGGCCCACGAGGAATGTCTCCCAGGTGCTGCCGGTGGCGAAGGCCGCGGCGAAGAGCGGCGCCAGCGTCGACACCGAGCCGTCCATCAGTCCGACGAGGCCGGGCTGAATCACTTGCAGCAGAAAAAGCCGCCGCTTGGTTTCGCCTTCCTCGAGCTTGGCGTCCGCCGTCACATGCCGCTCGCCCAGCCTTCCGGCCAGCGACTCATGGCCCTTTTCGGCCTCGGCGAGATTGTTGAGCAGCTTCTTGACCGCCGGATCGGCGCTGATCTCGGCCGCCTGCTTGTAGAAGCGGTAATTCTCCAGCTCGATCACCTCGGCGCGCCGCCGCATCTCCTCGATGTTGAGCTTGCCGATGGTCCATGCCGGCTTGTGCTTGACGAAACCGTTGATCTCGTTGCGCCGGATCAGCGGAATGAAATCGCCGAACTTCTTGCGGTAGATCTCGGTGAGAGCCCGGCGGTGCTGGTGTTCCTCTTCCGCCATCTCGACGAACACCTTGGCCGAAGCCGGATAGGTCTCCATCAGCGAATGGGCAAAGCCGGCATAGGCGCGGGCATCGTCGTCCTCGCTGGAAATGGCGAGCGCCAGGATCTCCTGTTCGGTCAGGTCGGAAAAACTCTTCACGTCCCGGGTGCTCGAATTGTTAAGCCAGCTAACCTTAGAATCATTCAAAAATGCGGTCCAGCCTCAAATCCGGATCGCTTGAACCCGGTCTTAGGATGTGATCCATAGCTTCTCAATCCACTGGGAGAGTGGTAATCAATGGGTTCGGCATCGCTTGACGGGTTGGCGCGGCGCGTTGCCCTGGATGCGGGCTTGCGTCTGCGCCGGATCTTTGCCGCGATTACCGCGGGCTTCCGCGGCCACGCCCGGCTCTATGCGGTCGCTTTCCTGGTCTATGGCCTGGCGGGACTGCAAGGCCTGTGGCTCGGCCACAAGGTCGATCTCACCCTCGTTTCCCTGGTCACCGGATCGACGCTCGCTTTCCTGGTCTATGGCCTGGCGGGACTGCAAGGCCTGTGGCTCGGCCACAA
>CAYOZR010000003.1:0-32425 GCA_964408555.1 uncultured Aestuariivirga sp. | reverse complement strand
GGTCGATCTCACCCTCGTTTCCCTGGTCACCGGATCGACGCTCGCTTTCCTGTTCCTGATCGTCTTCTTCTGGCTGATGTTTGAATTCTTGCGGTTCTGGTGGACCGGCCATCGCGGCAGCCCGGCGCTGGCGCTCAAGGCCAAGCTGCTCGACGACATTCTGGCCCCCAGCCGCATCGCCAACACGGTCCATGCTTTCGCCGCCAATGGGGTGTTCTTCGTCGGTTTCCTGGCGATCAAGAAGGCGATCCCGCTGACCTATCCTTTCGCCTGGGACGAGAGCTTCATGCAGCTCGACCGGGCCATGCATTTCGGCCGCCTGCCGCATGAAATCCTGGCCCCGCTACTGCAGTATCCGCCCGTAACCTTCGTCACCAATCTCATTTACAATAGCTGGTTTCTGGTGCTCATGGCCTGCTTCTTCTGGCAGGGCTTCGCCCGCGCCGACAGCGCGCTTCGCCAGCAATACCTGTTGTCCCATCTGCTCACCTGGTTTTTCGGCACGAGCATCCTGGGAACGCTCCTGTCTTCGGCCGGTCCCTGCTTCTACGGCCTCGTCGCCGAAGGCGCCAATCCCTATGCGCCGCTGGTGGCCTATCTCAAGGCCACCAATGAAATCTATCCGATCTGGGCCGTGCCGACCCAGGATATCCTGTGGCGGAGCTACATTGCCGGCCAGGGCGAAATTGGGGGCGTCTCGGCCATGCCGTCCATGCATGTGGCGACCACCATTCTCTTCTTCCTCCTGGCCTTTGCCGCCGGCAAAGGCCGGCTCGGCTGGCTGCTGGTCGGATTCTCGATCACGATATTCTTCGGATCGATACTGCTTGGCTGGCACTATGCGGTGGATGGCTATCTCGGCGCCTTGATCGCGCTGGCCTGCTGGAAACTTGCCGGACACATCGTCCGCGGCGGCCCTAGTTCTCGTCCATCTTCAGCGCCGAGATGAAGGCTTCCTGCGGGATTTCGACCTTGCCGAAGGCCCGCATCTTTTTCTTGCCTTCCTTCTGCTTGTCGAGAAGCTTGCGCTTACGCGTGATGTCGCCGCCGTAGCACTTGGCGGTCACGTCCTTGCGCAGCGCCGACAGCGTCTCGCGCGCCACGATCTTGCCGCCGATCGCCGCCTGGATCGGAATCTGGAACATGTGGCGGGGGATGAGCTCCTTCAGCTTCTCGCACATCACCCGGCCGCGCTGCTCGGCCCGGGCCCGGTGCACGATCATCGCCAGCGCGTCGACCGGCTCGCCATTGACCAGGATGGCGAGGCGCACCAGATCGCTGTCCTGGTAGGCGGTGATCTTGTAGTCGAAACTGGCATAGCCGCGGCTCACCGACTTGAGCCGGTCGTAGAAATCGAACACCACTTCGTTGAGCGGCAATTCATAGACGACGAGGGCGCGCGAGCCCGCATAGGTGAGCTGCTTCTGGCGCCCGCGCCGGTCCTCGCACAGCTTGAGGATCGAGCCCAGATAGTCGTCCGGCACCAGGATGGTCGCCTCGATCCACGGCTCCTCGATCGACAGAATCAGCGTCTGGTCCGGCAGATCGACCGGATTGTGCAGCTCGATCTGGCGCCCGTCGCGCAGATTCACCTTGTAGATGACCGACGGCGCGGTGGTGATGATATCGACATTGAATTCGCGTTCGATCCGTTCACGGATGATTTCGAGATGCAGCAGGCCGAGAAAGCCGCAGCGGAAGCCGAAGCCCAGCGCCGCCGAGGTTTCCATGTCGTAGGAGAAGCTCGCGTCGTTGAGGCGGAGCCTGCCCATGGCCTCGCGCAAATCCTCGAAGCGCGCCGCGTCGACCGGGAAAAAGCCGGCGAAGACCACGGCCTGGGCCGGCCGGAAGCCGGCCAGCGGCGTCACCGGCGGCGCCTTGTCCTCGACGATGGTGTCGCCGACCCTTGTGTCGGCGACCTGCTTGATCGAGGCGGTGAAGAAGCCGATTTCGCCGGGGCCGAGCGCGTCGACCATCTCCCGCTTCGGCCGCGACACGCCGACCCGGTCGAGCTGATAGACCGCATCGGTCGAAACCAGCTTGATCTTCTGGCCCTTCCTCATGACACCGTCGACGACGCGGGCCAGCACCACCACGCCGAGATAGGCATCGTACCAGCTATCGACCAGCAGCGCCTTGAGTGGTGCGTCGCGGTCGCCCTTGGGCGGCGGCAGGCGGTGCACGATGGCTTCGAGAACTTCCGGCACGCCGAGCCCGGTTTTGGCCGAAATCGGAACGGCATGGGAGGCGTCGATGCCGATCACATCCTCGATCTGCTGGCGGATACGCTCGGGCTCGGCGGCGGGCAGATCGATCTTGTTGAGCACCGGCACGATTTCGTGGTTGTTGGCGATCGCCTGATAGACATTGGCCAGCGTCTGGGCCTCGACGCCCTGGCTCGCATCGACGACCAAGAGCGAGCCCTCGCAGGCGGCCAGCGAGCGCGAGACCTCATAGGCGAAGTCGACATGCCCCGGCGTGTCGATGAGATTGAGCACGTAGTGTTCGCCATTGCGCGCCGTGTAATCGAGGCGCACCGTATTGGCCTTGATGGTGATGCCGCGCTCGCGCTCGAGGTCCATCGAATCGAGAATCTGGTCCACCATGTCGCGCTCGGCGACGGCGCCGCACAGCTGGATCAGCCGGTCGGCCAGCGTGGACTTGCCGTGGTCGATATGGGCGATGATGGCGAAATTTCGGATGTGGGCGGTGTCGATCATGGTCGCGGCGGTGTTTGGCATCCACGCACCGGGAGGTCAAGCGCTGCGGGTTTCGGGCTGCAGGCATAGCTTCGCCGATTGTGGCGCCGGTTATGCCGGCGGCCGGGGCAAGCACGTAACCGCTCAGAGAACGGAGGGGAGGCGCAGGCAGCGCTTCACCGCAGATAGTATAGAAAACAGGCGGTACATCGCACCGCCTGCGCCGCGGATTTTGACCGCTGCCCACCACCGACTTACGGATATTGTCTCACTTTTCACTGACAACGTCCTTCATCCAGCAAAGGAGGGGTTACCTGCACGGGCAACCCGGGGATGGTGAGCTGGTCCCTGGTTATGGACGTGTCCGTCACTTCCAATTTCAGGCCCCGCATCCCCTTCCCCGATCAACGACGGCTCGCGAACCGCCCCTCCGTGGGAAGGAGACGTGAGGAATATAAACCAGTAGGAATTAAATGTCAAGAAGCAATATGCGAAAGAGCCCCCGCCCGCCGGAGACCGGCCAAAGCTCTTGGCGAACATCGGCCGGAAATTCGCGGCGCGCCGAAGCCCGCTTTCGGTCACGTACTGGCCGTCCTTCTCCACCGGCCATGGGTCCGCGGCTGATTTTCCACCCACAGTCTTTCATCAGCACAAGCGACCGGTTTCGGTCCGCCGACGGCTGCTCGATCCCGGCGGACTTTCCGGCATTTTGGATGACAGGAAAGTTAGATGACAGAAAAGACCAGCCGGCTTATGGACGTTTCCTTTGGCGACAAGCCGTCGCGATTCGGGTCCGAGTGGGGCGAGGCGAATGAAACAAATACTGCTTGCCGCTGCGTTGATCCTTGTCCCGGTGGCGGCCTTCATGGGCTTCAACCTTTATTGGTTCCGCACAACGGCTTCAGCTGCGAGCCTCGGGGATCTATCGCCCTTTGAGACGATCATCTCCGAGGTGCAAACCATTGCAGCATCCGGCGATCTTGCGGCTGCAGAGACCCGAATCACCGATTTCGAAACTTCCTGGGATGAGGCTGCAAGCACGATGCGGCCGTTGAACACCGCGGCTTGGGCAAATGTTGACGATGCCGCCGACGCGGCTCTTGCGGCGCTCCGCACCGGCACACCCGATGCGGGTGAAGTGGCCAGCACGTTGACAACGTTGATGAGCGAACTCAACGACCCAGCCTCGGCACCCGGCGGCGCGGAAACTGCGGCCGCCGCACCTGTGGCACTTGACGGGATCGTCCTCACGGATGGAAACGGCAGATATTTACCTTGCGAGGACATGCTGACCACGGTGCGCGATGCGATGACTGCGGCGAAACTGTCGGATGCCGACAGGGCCGGCGCCGAATCCTTCCAGACCAAGGCAATCGAACGCTGCAATGCCGATGACGATAGGCATGCGGATGAGTTCTCCGCGCAAGCATTGGCCGTCTTGACCCATTAGGCCGGGACGTACCTCAAGACTTTCCCAAACAAGGAACGAAGATCATGCCGACACTTGCAGGCGCTGCGAACCAAGCTGTCTACAATCGCGTGCCGACAGTCACGATCGATTTTTGGCTGATCAAGCTTCTGGCCGTAACCATGGGCGAAACCGCCGCCGACTATCTGGCGGTCAATATGGGGCTTGGCCTGACCGCGACGTCGCTGATCATGACCGCCGTTCTGCTGGGCGCCCTGGTCTTGCAGTTTGGCCAGAAGAAATACGTGCCCTGGGCCTATTGGCTGGCTGTCGTGCTGATCAGCATCGTGGGAACACTGGTGACAGACAATTTGGTCGACAATTTCGGCGTCTCGCTCGTCACCACGACAGCGGTCTTTTCAATCGCTTTAATCGCGACTTTCGCCTTCTGGTATGCCTCGGAAAAAACTCTTTCGATCCATTCGATTTTCACAACGCGGCGCGAGGGGTTCTATTGGCTCGCGATCCTTTTCACCTTTGCGCTTGGCACTGCGGCAGGCGATCTTGTGGCTGAACATTATGGACTTGGCTATTTGAGCACGGGCGTTTTGTTCGGGATGATCATCGTTTCGCTGGCCTTCGGATATTTCTTCCTGCAACTGGATCCGATCCTTGGTTTCTGGCTGGCCTACATCTTTACCCGCCCGCTTGGCGCGTCATTTGGCGATCTGCTGTCGCAACCGGCCGAATATGGCGGAAGGGGACTCGGAACCATCATCACAAGCGCACTCTTCCTGACGACGATCGTTGTCCTTGTGGGTTACATGAGCTTGACCGGCAGAGGCAAAGAGCTGGTGCCATCGGATTGAGCTGGCGTGCCAGCAGCGGATCATGGCAAAAACATAGTACGGAAAGCGGCGGATCGCGAGCGTGCGTCTGGCCCTTTATTTGACCCCGTCATCGCAGCCGCCGCGGCTTGACCGGCGCTGCCGCGAGCGGGTCTTCCGGCCAGGAATGCTTGGGGTAGCGCCCGCGCATGTCGGCGCGCACCGAGGGGTAGCCATTGCTCCAGAAAGTTTCCAGCGACTGGGTCACCGCCAGCGGCCGTCCGGCGGGTGACAAGAGCTCGATCCTGAGACGGGCGCGGCCTTCGGCGATCGAAGGCGTGGTGGCCAGGCCGAACATTTCCTGCAGCCGCACCCTGAGAACCGGGTCTCTCTCGGTCTCGTAATCGATCCGCACATCGGCGCCGGAAGGAACCTCGATGCGGGTGGGCGCCAATTTGTCGAGACGCCGCTGCAGTTCATGGGGAATGAGCCCCTTGATGATGGCGTTGAGATCGAGCCTTTCGAGATGCGCCTTGCGCGTGAGGCCCGCCAGATAGGGCCTGAGCCAGCCGTCGAGACTTGCCAAGAGTGCGGCATCGGAGAGATCGGGCCAGCCCGCATCGGGATAGAGCCGTCTCAGAAAGGCGACCCGCGCCTTTAAGTTTTGCGCCGCATCGCTCCATGGCAGGACCGCCAGCCCCATGTCTCGAATACCCTCCACCATCGCCGCCATCATGGCCTCCGGGTCGGCATTGGCGATGGGCTTTTCCTCCAGCACCAGCGCGCCGAGCCGGCGCGAGCGCTGGGCGCTGACGGCCCGGGCGCGGCTGTCCCACAGGACGCCATCGCGGGCTTCGATCTGATCGGCGAAGAGGTCTTCGATTTCGGCCAGCGACAAGGGCGCCGCGAGATAAATCTTCTGGTCGCCCGAGGCACCATCGGTCGTCGCCACCGCCAGCCAGTCGTTGACCGCGAGCCCATCGTGTTCCGGCAGGATGGCGCCGCCGCCGCCCGACAGGCGATAGCGCCTCTCGCTGCCGCGCCGCTGGGCGATGCGGTCTGGCCAGGCCAGCGCCACCAGCGCGCCGGTCCCCAAATCCGTCATCCCGGCGAAAGCCGGGACCCATTCCTCGGCGTGACCGATGCCAGACGTGTCATGGGGTCCATCACGCTGAGAAATGGGTCCCGGCTTTCGCCGGGATGACGGGTGTTGTTGATCGGATATCCCGGCAATCTGCCGGATCTGCTTCGCCGCTGCCCGGATGCGGTCGCGCGCCGGGCCGCGCAATTGCTCAAGCCGCGCGGCGATGTCGCAACCGGCCCCGCGGCCCAGCCCATCGCGCTCGGAAACCAGGGCGGCGATATCGGCGGCAAGCGGGCTGGCGCCCTTCACCGCCATGTGGGCGAGGCGGGGATGCAGCGGCAGCTTCACCATGGCCTTGCCGATGGCGGTGATCCGGCCTTGCGCATCGATGGCCTCAAGCCGCCGCAACAGATCCTGCGCCTGGGCGAAGGCGGCCTCGGGCGGGGCATCAAGCCAGGCAAGCCCGCGCGCCTCGCTCACCCCCCAGGCCGCGAGTTCAAGCACCGTGGGCGCCAGATCGGCCACGAGAATTTCCGGCTGATCGTGCGGCGCCAGGGCGCGTGTTTCCGCTTCCGGCCACAGACGGTAACAGATACCCGGGCCCAGCCTGCCGGCGCGGCCGCGCCGTTGATCGGCGGCGGCGAGCGAAACCCGCACGGTTTCCAGCGCCGTCATGCCCGACGCCGGATCGAAGCGTGGGCTCCGCTTGAAGCCGGTATCGATGACGGCGCCGATACCGTCGATGGTGAGACTGGTCTCGGCGATGGTGGTGGCCAGCACGATCTTGCGCTCAGCCCTGGGCGACGGCCGGATTGCCGCGTCCTGCTCGGCGAAACCCATGGCGCCATAGAGCGGCCGCACCACCACATTGGGCTGCAGGCCGGAGGAGTTGAGCGTCGCTTCGGTGCGGCGGATTTCCGCCTCGCCGGGAAGAAACACGAGGATGCTTTTATCGGTCTCGGCCAGGGCGCGGCGCACGGCGCGCGCCGCATCCTGCGAAACCGTCTGGCGCTGCGCCTTGCCGAGATAGCGGGTTTCGACCGGATAGACGCGGCCCGGCGCGTCGATGACCGGTGCCCCGCCCAGATGCGCGGCAACGCGGGCCACATCCAGCGTCGCCGACATCACCAGCATCTTGAGATCGCCGCGAAGCGCCCGCTGCACGTCGAGGGTCAGCGCCAGTCCGAGATCGCCGTCGAGCGAGCGTTCGTGGAATTCGTCGAAAATGACGAGGCCCGTGCCCGTAAGCTCCGGGTCGCTCTGCAGGCGCCGCGTGAGGATGCCTTCGGTGACAACCTCGATGCGGGTACGGCCTGAGACCTTGCGGTCGAGACGCACCGTGTAACCCACGGTTTCGCCGATCTCCTCATTGAGCGTGTCCGCCATGCGGTGGGCCGCCGCCCGTGCCGCCAGCCGGCGCGGCTCGAGCATGACGATCTTCCGGCCCTTGAGCCATGGCGCATCGACAAGTTTCAGCGGCACCCGCGTCGTCTTGCCGGCGCCGGGCTCGGCGACGAGCAGCGCCGCGGACCCACGCGCCAGAGCGTCGCTCAATTGCGAAATGACGGCATCGACGGGAAATTCCATGCCGCTCCAGTCTAGGGTGAACGGGCGATTGTCAAGCGCCGCGCCGCGGCCGCAGCCAATTGGCGACGCGAAGTCCCTTTACGCGGGAGAATTCGCGTTCATTGTCGGTGACCAATGTTGCGTCCAATGCCAAGGCCTGCGCCGCGATCAGAAGATCGTTGGGCCCAATGAGCCTGCCAGCAAGTTCCAGACGGGAGCGGATTTGCCCATAGACTTCATCGGCCGGAGCTTCAAGCGGCCGGATCTTGATCAGCGAGAGAACCAGAGCCACCCGCTCGATCAGCGCCCGCGATCCCCGCTTGGCCGCGCCGTAGCGAAGTTCACAGGCAACGACGATGCTGGTGGAAATGTTCGCCTCCCCGGCGCGCGCGATTGCACTGGCGGCGATGCCTTGCGGCCGGTGGATAAGATCGGAGATGATGTTGGTGTCGAGCAGATAGATGGTCACAACGCGACCGGTTCTATGGGAAGCTCGCCGATCGGCGGCATCTCTTCGTCGAGTGGCTTCAGATTGGCCAGCACCTTGAGCAGGGAGCGCGCCGCCGCCGGCTCGAGAATCAGTTTTTCGCCTTCGCGATGAATGATCGCGTCCTCGCCCGGCAATTCCATGTCCCTCGGGATGCGGACCGCCTGGTTGCGCCCATTCTTGAAAAGTTTCACATGCCTCATGGCCGATCTCCATCTGACATATGCCTCAGCATATGCCAGTTAACCCAAGGCGTCAAGCTCATCGGCCCAGGGCGGGTCGGCTCCGGGGCGCGAGCAGGTGATCGCCGCGGCGCGGGCGGCGAAGTCGAGGGCGCGATGGAGATCGTTTTCGGCGATATCGGCCAGGGCCTTCTTGTCGAGCTTTCCCGCTCTTGCGAGCGCCGCCAGCAGACCGGCGGTGAACGTATCGCCCGCCCCCACCGTATCCGCCACCTTGACCGGAACCGCCGCAAGCCTGATCGCGAAGCGCGCCGTGAAGGCCTCCACGCCTTCGCCGCCCCTGGTCACGGCGACGATCTTGGCGCCGGCTTTCAGCCATTTCCGCGCCGCCGCCGCGAAATTCTTCTTGCCGGTGATCCACGCCACGTCCTCATCGGAGATTTTCAGGATGTCGCACATCGCGATCATGCGCTTGAGGCGGGCGAGATAAGCGCGCCTGTCCTTGATCAGGCTGGCGCGGATATTGGGGTCGAAACAGGTGACGCGGCGCTTCGCCTCGCGTTTCATCAGCGCCTCGTAGGTCGAAGCCCCCGGATCGGCGATGAGGCAGATGGAGCCGAAATGCAACGCCCGCACCTTGGCCGCGAGCTTCGGCAAGTCCTTGCCTGTCAGCATGCGGCCGGCCGAATTGTCGTCGAAGAAGGAATAGCGTGCCTGGCCGTTGGCGAGCTTGACGAAGGCGAGCGTCGAAGGATGGTCCCACCGCTTGATGTATTTACGCTCGACCTTGCTGGCCTTGAGGCCCTCCATGAGCTGGTCGCCGAAGAAATCCGTCGAAATCCCGGTGAACAGGCCGGTAGCGACGCCAAGCCGCCCCAGCGCCACCGCCGTATTGTAGACCGACCCGCCGCAGAACGGCTGATAAACGGCGGCACCCCCGGTTGAAGTGCGGGGCAGGAAATCGATCAAGGCCTCGCCACAGCACACGATCATCGCGGTCCTCGCCCCCTTCTCGCCGCTGTCATAGCCAAATCCCGGCGCCGTGACAATAAATCACTTGGATTGAATTATCGCCAAGGGGTTCCATGGCGAGGCGATGGCGGCTATTGAGGGGCGCTCATCAAATGGGATCGTAACAGGATTCGATGACAACCCGCATCATACCGGTCGATATTTTCGATCTCGTCGTCTTCGGCGCGACTGGCGATTTGGCCCAGCGCAAGCTGCTCCCGGCGCTGTTTCATCGCGACGATCGGGGCCAGCTGCCGGAAGGCGCCCGCATCATCGGCGCGTCGCGCCGGGCGATGAGCCGGGAGGCCTTCGCGGCCTTCGCCATTGCCGCCATCGCGGCCCATGTGCCGGAAGCCGAGCGCGGCGCCGAAACCTGCAAGCGCTTCTTGGGCCGGCTCGATTATGTGACCGTCGACGCGGCCCACGAGGCGGGCTGGGACGATCTGGAAACGGTGCTGCGGAGCGCGCCGGACCGCATACGCGTCTTCTATATGGCGGTCGGTCCCGATCTCTTCGGACCGATTTGCGATCGCCTGGGCAAGCACGGGCTGGTGACGCCCCGGACGCGCGTGGTGATCGAGAAGCCGCTCGGCAAGTCGGGCGCTTCGGCCCGCGCCGTGAACGATGCCATCGGCCGCGTCTTTTCCGAGCCGTCGGTCTATCGCATTGATCATTATCTTGGCAAGGAAACGGTGCAGAACCTGATGGCGCTGCGCTTCGCCAACGCCCTGTTCGAGCCCCTGTGGAATTCCGCCCATATCGATCACCTGCAGATCACCGTCGCCGAGACGCTGGGAGTCGGCGGCCGCGCCGGCTATTACGATACGGCCGGGGCGTTGCGCGACATGGTGCAGAACCACATGCTGCAGCTCCTCTGCCTTGTCGCCATGGAGCCGCCCACCTCGATCGCCGCCGACGCGGTGCGCGACGAGAAGCTGAAAGTCCTCAAGTCGCTGAAGCCCATGGCCGGCGGGGCGGTGGCCAATTTCACGGCGCGCGGGCAATACCGCGCCGGCGCCTGCAATGGCGGCGCCGTGCCGGGCTATCTCGACGAGCTGGGTTCGCCCGGCTCGAAGACCGAAACCTTCGTGGCCCTCAAGGCCGAAATCGCCAATTGGCGCTGGAACGGTGTGCCCATCTATCTGCGCACCGGCAAGCGCCTGGCCGGCCGCTGTTCCGAGATCGTCGTGACCTTCAAGCCCATCCCCTATTCGGTCTTCGACGCCGCCGCCGGTCCGATCGCGGCGAACCGGCTGGTGATCCGCCTGCAGCCCGACGAGGGCGTCAAGCTCTGGTTGATGATCAAGGATCCGGGGCCAGGCGGCATGCGGCTGCACCATGTGCCGCTCGACATGAGCTTCGCGGAGGCCTTCGGGGTGCGCAATCCGGACGCCTATGAACGCTTGCTCATGGATGTGGTGCGCGGCAACCAGACCCTGTTCATGCGCCGCGACGAGGTCGAAGCCGCGTGGGCTTGGATCGACCCCATTCTCGATGCCTGGAAGGCCTCGCCCGAAGCGCCGAAACCCTATACGGCCGGCACTTGGGGACCCTCGGTGGCGGTGGCGCTGATCGAGCGCGACGGCCGCACCTGGCACGAGGACACCGATTTATGATCGAGAAGGAGCGGCTCTTCGCCGATCGCGAGCGCCTCGCCTGGCATCTGGCAAGCGACGTGGCGGCGGCACTGCGCCGCCTGGTCGAGACCAACGGCCGCGCGACGCTTGCCGTCTCCGGCGGCGAAACGCCGAAACTCTTTTTTGAGAAATTGTCGCACATGGGCATTCCATGGCAGGCCGTGACGGTGACGCTGGTCGACGAGCGCCAGGTGCCGGAGACGAGCCAACGCTCCAATGCCGGGCTGGTGCGCGCCCACCTCTTGCGGGACAAGGCCGCCGCCGCCCGTTTCGTGCCGCTCCATGACAATCCCGCGGCGGCGGAACTTGAGCCCCTCGATATCGTCATTCTCGGCATGGGCAACGACGGCCATACCGCGTCGTTCTTTCCCGGCGGCGATAATCTGGCCACGGCGCTCGATCCCGAAACCAAACGGCGCATCGTGACCATGACGGCGCCCGGCGCCGGCGAACCGCGCCTGACATTCACGCTCCCCGTCCTCACCGATACGGGCTATCTTGCGCTCCACATCGAGGGCGCAGAGAAGCGCAAGGTCCTCGATATGGCGCTGAAGGACGGTCCCGCCGAAGTCATGCCGGTGCGCGCCGTGTTGCGGTCGAAGACGCCGCTGACGCTCTACTGGTGCCGTTGACCAAGAGGTTGCCGATGTCCGTTCATTCCGTAGTCGCTGCCGTCACCGAGGATATCGTCTCGCGCAGCCGGGAGACGCGCCGCCGCTATCTCGACCGCATCGAGGAAGCCGCCGCCCGCCAGCCCCGGCGCAAGGCGCTCGGTTGCGCCAACCTCGCCCATGGCTTTGCCGCCTGCGACGCCCACGACAAGGACGCGCTGCGCAATGGCACGGGCCCCAATCTCGGCATCGTCACCGCCTATAACGACATGCTCTCGGCCCACCGGCCTTTCGAGCGCTATCCCGACATTATACGGGCCGCGGCGCGCCAAGCGGGCGGCACGGCGCAGGTGGCGGGCGGCGTTCCCGCCATGTGCGACGGCGTCACCCAGGGCGAAACCGGCATGGAGCTGTCGCTGTTCTCGCGCGATGTGATCGCGCTTTCGACGGCCGTCGCCCTGTCGCACCAGATGTTCGACGCCGCCGTCTATCTCGGCGTCTGCGACAAGATCGTGCCGGGATTAATAATCGGCGCGCTGTCCTTCGGCCATCTGCCCGCCGTCTTCGTGCCGGCGGGGCCGATGACCACGGGCCTCGCCAACGATGCGAAGGCCAAGACCCGCCAGCTCTATGCCGAAGGCAAGGTTAGCCGCGAGGCGCTGCTCGAGGCGGAAGCCAAGTCCTACCACGGCCCCGGCACCTGCACCTTCTACGGCACCGCCAATTCCAACCAGATGCTGATGGAGATGATGGGCCTGCATCTGCCGGGCACCACCTTCGTCAATCCCGGCACGGCGCTGCGCGACGAGATCACCCGCGCCGCGGCGAAACAGGCCCTGTCGATCACCGCGCTTGGCAACAGCTACACGCCGATCGGCCGCATCTATGATGAAAAGGCGGTGGTCAACGGCGTCGTCGGCCTGCTCGCCACCGGCGGCTCGACCAACCACACCCTGCATCTCGTCGCCATGGCGGCGGCGGCGGGCATCTCGCTCAACTGGGACGATCTCGCCGTATTGTCGAAGGTGGTGCCGCTGATGACCCGCATCTATCCGAACGGCAAGGCGGATGTGAACCACTTCAACGCGGCGGGCGGCATGGGTTTTCTGATGCGCGAGCTCTTGTGCGCCGGTCTCCTGCACGAGGACGTAACCACGATCATGGGTACGGGTCTAAAAGGTTATCTGGTCGAACCGCAACTCGCCAAGGGCGGCGGACTTGATTGGCGCGAGGCGGCTTCCATCTCGGGCGACGCGACCGTGCTGCGCGGTTGCGGCAATCCCTTCCAGAACACCGGCGGCCTCACTGTCCTGGACGGCAATCTCGGTCGCGCCGTGATCAAGTCCTCGTCCATTCCCGCCGACCGTCATGTCATCGAAGCGCCGGCCCGGGTGTTTCATTCGCAGGAAGAACTGCAGGCCGCCTTCAAGGCGGGCGAACTCAAGCATGACATGGTGGCGGTGGTGCGTTTCCAGGGACCGAAGGCCAACGGCATGCCGGAGCTGCACCGGCTGACGCCGCCGCTCGCCGTGCTTCAGGACCGGGGCCTGCGCGTGGCGCTGGTGACCGACGGCCGCATGTCGGGGGCTTCCGGCAAGGTGCCGGCCGCCATTCACGTGACCCCGGAAGCCGCCAATGGCGGGCCCATCGCCCGTATCCGGGACGGCGACATGATCCGTGTCGATGCCGATAAGAGCCGTCTCGAGGTTCTGGTCGGTGCGGCGGAATTCGCCGCCCGCACTCCGGTCGAGGCCGATTTGGCACCCAATTGGGCGGGCACCGGGCGCGAACTCTTCACCGCCTTCCGCGCCATTGCCGGCCGTGCCGACCAGGGCGCCTCGATCTTCGTGGCTGTCTGAGATGGACGGCGACATGCAGCGGGGATTGCACAAGATTCTGAAATCCGCGCCCGTCGTGCCGGTGATCGTGATCGACCGGCTCGAAGATGCCGTACCGCTCACTCGCGCGCTGGCGAAGGGCGGCTTGCCGGTTCTCGAGATCACCCTGCGCACGCCCGCGGCACTCGATGCGATCCGCGCCATCATCGCCGAGGTGGAAGGCTCAATCGTCGGCGCCGGCACGGTGCTCGACCGCATGCAATTGACCGAGACGGACAAAATCGGCTGCGCCTTCGCCGTCTCGCCGGGATCGACGGCAGCTTTGCTCGACGCGGCCCGGGACGTCCGGATGCCGCTGTTGCCCGGTGGCGTCACCGCGTCGGAATGCATGACGCTTCTCGAACGCGGCTACCGCCTGCAGAAATTCTTCCCCGCCGAACCGGCCGGCGGCATCGCCTACCTGTCGGCGCTCGCTTCGCCCCTGCCGCAGGTGGGCTTCTGCCCCACCGGCGGCATCACGCCGGAGACCGCGCCACGCTACCTCAAGCTTGCCAATGTGATCACCGTGGGCGGTTCGTGGATGGCGCCGAAGAAACTGATCGAAGCCAAGAATTGGGCGGCGATCGAGGCGCTGGCGCGCCGGGCCGCGCAACTTATTTCGTGAGCTTCGACAGCGCGTCGACATATTTGCCAATGGCCAGCGCCGTCGGCGAATGTATCTGCCGGTAGAACAGGATTCCGGTGATGACAACGGTCATGCCGATCGAGACGTAGGGCCCGGCAAAGAGAAACAGCGCGGCGATGGCGAAATAGAAGCCGCGGATGCCGTTGTTGATGCTGCGCACCGCCTCGGTCAGCACCGTTGCCGTCTGCTCGACCATCACCTTGCATTCCGGCGATGTGGCGGGCGCTTCCTTCAGGCCGCCGAGGAGGGCGAAAGTATAGGCCATCTTGCGCAGCGCATAGGTGAAGGCGAAGAAGCTCAAGGTCAGGATCAGCGTCACGATGGCGAAATAAAGGGTGAAAAGATCGGCGCTCATCGGCCCCAGGAATTTGAGCGACCGGGTCACGACATAGACGCTGTTGACGTTGACCAGGGCACCGACGAGGCCCGCCAGCACCAGGAGCGTGGCCGATCCGAAATAGGAGATCGAGCCCGAGATATGGCCGAGCAATATGGAATCGAAGACCCGGTGTTCGCGGGGCGAATGCTGGTGCATGCGCAGCCACTGCATCCTGACCGCATGTAGCTGGGTGTTGAGCGAGCCCTTGCCCAGCACTTTCAGGAGCGGCGCGTAAAGGCCCCACAGCGCGAAGATCAGCACGATTGCCACGGCCTTCGGCAGATCGAGGTCGGCCGGCAACATCGTCCAAAAATCCATCATGACGCGCGCTGCATTTCCTTGATCTCGGTGGCCTTGATGCCGGGGGCCCGTTCCAGCGTGTAGTTCAGGCTGAAGGCCGATTGGGCCATGAACACCGGTGCGCCGTCAAGGTCGTGGGCGACGGAAAAGCGGTTGGCGGCGATGAATTGATCGAGTGTCTTGGCATCCGCCGCCGCGATCCAGCGCAGCACCTCGTAGCGCGACGGCTCGAACGCGACCGGCACGCCATATTCATTGGTCAGCCGGTCGGCCAGCACATCGAGCTGCAGGGCCCCGACGACGCCGACGATCGCCGCCGAGCCGTCGACCGGGATGAACAGCTGGACCACGCCCTCCTCGGCCAGTTCCTCGAGCGCGCCGCGCAGCTTCTTCGCCTTCATCGGATCGCCGAGCTTGACCCGTCTCAGGATTTCCGGCGCGAAACTCGGAACCCCGGTGAAGGCGATATCCTCGCCTTCGGTGAGCGTGTCGCCGATGCGCAGGACCCCGTGGTTGGGAATGCCGACCACGTCGCCCGCATAGGCCTCCTCGGCGAGCGAGCGGTCCCGGGCGAAGAAGAATTGCGGCGCGTTGAGCGCCATGGTCTTGCCGGTGCGAACGATTTTCACCTTCATGCCGCGCGTCAGCTTACCCGACGCGAGCCGCATGAAGGCGATGCGGTCGCGATGATTGGGGTCCATGTTGGCCTGGATCTTGAAGACAATGCCGGTCATCTTCGGTTCCGTCGCATGCACGATGCGGGTCGACGCCGCCTGGTCGCGTGGGCTGGGCGCATGGGCGATGAGCGCTTCGAGCAGATCGCGCACCCCGAAATTCCGCAGGGCCGAGCCGAAAAACACCGGCGACAGATGGCCTTCCAGAAACGCCTTGCGGTCGAAACGGTGGGCGAGATCGCGCACCAGCCCGACTTCCTCGCGCCAGTGGGCAAGGGCGTCGCCTTGCAACAGGCCGGCGATCAGCGGATCGTCCGGGCCCGAGACCGGCGTTCCCGCCGGGTCTTCGTCGAGACGGCGCACCCGCGGCGTCGTCAGATCGTAGGTTCCGGCGAAGTCGCGGCCCTTGCCGATGGGCCAGACCATGGGGGCCACGGTCAATGCCAGACCCTTCTCGATCTCGTCGAGGAGATCGAGCGGCTCGCGGGCCTCCCGGTCCATCTTGTTGATGAAGGTAATGATCGGGATATCGCGCAGCCGGCAGATTTCGAAGAGCTTGCGGGTCCGCGCCTCGATGCCCTTGGCGGCGTCGATCACCATGACGGCGGCATCGACGGCGGTCAGCGTCCGGTAGGTGTCCTCGGAGAAATCCTCATGGCCCGGCGTATCGAGCAGGTTGAAGACGCAAGCCTCATATTCGAAGGTCATCACCGAGGTAACGACGGAAATGCCGCGGGCCCGCTCGATCGCCATCCAATCGGAGCGGGTGCGGCGCCGGTCGCCCTTGGCGCGCACCTGGCCGGCAAGCTGGATGGCGCCGCCGAACAGCAGGAGCTTTTCGGTGAGCGTCGTCTTGCCCGCGTCCGGGTGCGAGATGATGGCGAAGGTCCGCCGCCGCGAAACCTCGGTTTCGAGTGAATTGGTCACATGGATACCGGTTGAAAATGCAAGCGCCGTCTCTAGCCGGGTTCCGGCCATGCGTCCAGTCATCAAGGCAGTTGCCCTAGGGCCCGCAAAATGGCAGTTGGATACGGGGTTTGATCATGACTGAACTGGCGCTTGTCGGCGATATCGGGGGCACCAATTCCCGCTTCGGCCTGGTGGAACCGGGCTCGACCCGGGTCCGCGACATCGACGCCCTGAAGAACGACGATTTCGCCTGCCTCGAGGACGCCGCCGCCCATTATGTGACGGAGCGCGGCCTGAAGGACCTGGCGGCCACGGCCATCGCGGTTGCCGCTCCCGTCGATCGCGAGCGCATCACACTCACCAACCGCGACTGGACCTTTTCGGCCGAAAGCCTACGCCAGGCGGCGGGTGCCAAACGCATCCGGCTTTTGAACGACTTCGAGGCGCTGGCTCTCTCACTGCCGCATCTGACGGGCGCCGATCTGGTGCAGGTGGGCGGCGAAACGCCCGCCAGGCCCGCGGTCAAGATCGTGCTGGGGCCGGGCACCGGTCTCGGCATGGCCACACTGGCGCCCTTGCCGCAGGGCGGCTGGATGGCGCTGCCCGGCGAAGTCGGCCACATCACCCTCCCCGTCGTCACCCGGGAGGAATTCGACTGGCGCCAGAAGATGAGCCAGCCCGGCATTGCCTTCGAGTCCGAGGATGCGCTGACCGGCCGCGGCCTCCTGCTCATGTACCGCAGCATCGCCGATCCGCCGGAACTTGCCTCCCCCGAAGCCGTGCTGCAGGCCGCACTCGCCGGCAGCGATGCTGCGGCGGTGAAGACGCTCGATCAGTTCATCGTCTGGCTCGCCCGCATCGCCGGCGATGCCGCCATGACCATGCAGGCCCGCGGCGGCGTCTATCTGGCGGGCGGCATCGCGCCGTCGATTATCGGGAAATTGCAGGCCGGTCCCTTCCGCGCCATATTCCAGGAAAAGGGCAGGCTTGCCCATGTGATGCGGCCCATTCCCGTCTATGTGATTGTCGACCGGTTTCCGGCGCTCAAGGGCTGCGCCGCCGCACTCGCCGCTTAAAAGGAGGCCCGCATGCGCAAGGACACGGACATCCTCATCGTCGTCGATGTGCAGAACGATTTCTGTCCGGGCGGCAATCTCGCCGTGCCCGGCGGCCATGAGGTGGTGCCGCTGATCAACCGCCTCGCCCACGGCTTCAAGCATGTGGTGCTGACCCAGGACTGGCATCCCAAGGACCATCTCTCCTTCGCCTCGAGCCATGCCGGCCAGGCGCCCTTCGTGCAGATCGAAATGCCCTATGGCCCGCAGACCCTGTGGCCCGACCACTGCATCCAGCAAACGCCCGGTGCCGCATTTCACATGGGCCTCGACATTCCCCACGCCGAATTGATCGTCCGCAAGGGCTTCCGCCGCGACATCGACAGCTATTCGGCCTTCTTCGAGAACGATCGCCGGACGCCGACCGGGCTCGGCGGCTATCTCAAGGAGCGCGGCTTCACCAAGACCGTCTGTGTCGGCCTCGCCTTCGATTTCTGCGTGCGCTATTCGGCCGAGGATGCCCGCGCGCTGGGCTTCGAGACCGAAGTGATCGAAGCCGCCTGCCGGTCCATCGATCTCAATGGCTCGGCCGAGGCGGCGCGCGCCGCCCTGCGCCGGCGCGGCATCGTGCTGGCGTGAACGTTACGCCAGCGTGTAGGCGGTCTTGATCGCCGTGTAGAAATCCGCCGCATGGCGGCCCTGTTCGCGGGCACCGTAGCTCGAGCCTTTGCGGCCGCCGAAGGGAACGTGATAGTCCACTCCCGCCGTCGGCAGATTGATCATCGCCATGCCGGCCGCCGATTTCTTGCGGAAGTCGCTGGCGTATTTGAGCGAGGTGGTGAAGATGCCGGAAGACAGCCCGAAGGGCGTGTCGTTGGCCACTGCCAGCGCCTCGTCGTAGCTGCCGACCTTGATCACCGAAGCCACCGGACCGAAGACTTCCTCGCGGTTGATGCGCATGCGGTTGTCGGTGCCGGTGAAGAGCGCCGGCGACAGATAATGGCCCTTGGTGTCGCGGTTGAGCCGCTCGCCGCCCCACACCAGTTCGGCGCCTTCGGCGCGGCCGATCGCGATATATTTCTCGTCCTGCGCCATCTGGGCTTCGTCGACGACCGGGCCCACCTGGGTTCCCTCCTTCAGCGCGTGGTCGACCTTAAGGGCCTGCATCGCCGCCACCATCTTCTCCACATAGGCATCGTGCACCTTGCTCTGCACGATGAGGCGCGAGGAGGCGGTGCAGCGCTGGCCCGTCTGGTAGAAGGCGCCGTCGATCGAGGCCGCCACGGCGGCATCGAGATTGGCATCGTCGAGCACGATCAGCGGATTCTTGCCGCCCATTTCAAGCTGGAACTTGGCGCCGCGCGCCGCGCAGGCCGTCGCCACCTTGGCGCCGGTCTCGACCGAGCCGGTGAAGGAAATGGCGTTCACATCCTTCGAGTCGAGCATCGCCTGGCCGACCACCGAACCGCGGCCCATGACCAGATTGACCACACCCTTGGGCAAGCCGGCCCGCGACAGAATTTCAATGAGCGCCCAGGCCGTGCCCGGCACCAGATCGGCGGGCTTGAAGACGACGGTATTGCCGAAGGCCAGCGCCGGCGCCATTTTCCAGGCCGGAATGGCGATGGGGAAATTCCACGGGCAGATGAGGCCCACCACGCCGAGGGCCTCGCGGGTGATCGTCACCTCGACGCCCGGCCTGACCGAGGCGATGGCAACGCCCTCGATTCTCAGCGCCTCCTGGGCATAGAACTTGAAAATCTGGGCGGCGCGCATGGTTTCGGCGATGCCGTTGGCGAGCGGCTTGCCTTCCTCGCGCGACAGTAGCCGGCCGATTTCGTCCTTGCGGGCGAGCAGCTCGGCGCCCGCGGTTTCGAGAATATCGGCGCGCTGCTGCGGCGTCGTCGCCTGCCAGGCGGGATAAGCGGCGCGCGCCGCGGCGATCGCCGCTTCCGCCTGGGCCCGGTCGGCCTGGGCATATTCGCCGACCATGTCGGAAAGGTCGGAAGGATTGATATTCTCCCTCACAGCTTTGCCTTCCACCCATTCGCCATTGATGTAATTCTTGTTGAGCGCCATGATCCTCACCTTCGGTTTCGGGCGCGGAACCTAGCATGGGAGGCGCTGGAGGCAAGCATGCGTATCGGATTGATCGGGGCGGGCCTGATGGGCTATGGCATGGCTCTCAACCTGCTCAAGGCCGGGCATCGAGTGACGGTATTGGCGCACCGCAACCGCGCCCCCGTCGACGATCTCGTGGCGCGCGGCGCCGCGGAGGCGCCGGATTTGGCCGCAATCGCCAAGGACGCCGATGTGATCCTGCTTTGTGTCTCGACCTCGAAAGTCGTCGAGGAAACCATCGCCAGGCTCAGGCCGCATCTGCGTGGTGGCCAGATCGTCGTCGATGCCGGAACTTCCGAGCCCGAAACCACGCGAAAGCTCGCCCGCGAGTTGGGCCGCATCGGTGTGGGCTATGCCGATACGCCGCTGACCGGCGGGCCGGAGCAGGCGGAGCGAGCCGAACTCGGCGTGCTCTGCGGCGCCGACGACAAGACCTTTGCGGCGATCGAACCCCTGCTGAAATGCTTCGCCACCACCATCCGCCATTTCGGCCCGCCCGGCTCGGGGCATACGGCCAAGCTCATTTCCAACTATCTCGTCACCGGCATGATCGCCCTGGTGACCGAGGCCTTCGCCGCCGCCCGCAAGGCGGGGCTCGACTGGGGCGATCTCTACGAGGTCATGCTCAACGGCTCCGGCAATTCCGGCGTGCTGCGCAAGATGGTGGCCCCGGCGCTGGCCGGCGATTTCGACGGCTACCGCTTTTCCATCGCCAATGCCGCGAAGGACATCGGCTATTACACCGAGCTTGCCGAAAGGCTGGGTTGCGGCGGCGATCTGGCCGAGGCGGTTGCGCGGCACTTCGCCAAGGCCGTAGATACGGGTCATGGCGGACGCAATGTCAGCCATTTTCTTGATCCGGCAATCGACGATGTGACCTGATGCTCAAGCTCAATCCCAATATTACCGCCATTGAAGAAGAAACCGCCTTCACGGTGCTCGACCGCGCCAATGCGCTGAAGGCGCAAGGCGCTCCCGTCATCAATCTCGGCATTGGCCAGCCGGATTTCACCCCGCCTCGCCATATTCTCGAAGCGGCGGAAAAGGCGGTGCGCGACGGCCCTCACGGCTACACCTCGCCGCAAGGCTTGGCCGTCCTGCGCGATGCGGTGGCGCAATATGTCGCAAGAAGGCTCAAGGTGCCGGTTGCGGCCGAAGAGGTGGTGATCGTTCCCGGCGGCAAGGTCACCTTCTATTTCGCCTGCCAGTTGTTCGGCGGCCCGGGCACCGAGATTCTCTATCCCGATCCGGGCTTCCCGCCCTATCGCGATGCGGCGCGCTCATCGGGCGCCACGCCGGTTGCCTATCCGATCCGCGAGGAAAAGGATTTTGGCATCGATGCCGGGGAAGTCCTGTCGCTCATCACGCCGGCAACCCGGCTCATCATCGTCAACTCCCCGGCCAATCCGACGGGCGGGGTGGTCGCTCGCGGGGAAATGCAGAAGCTCGCCGAGGGCCTGCTCAGGCATCCGCAGGTGGCGATCCTGTCCGATGAAATCTACAGCCATCTCATCTTCAAGGGCGCCGAGTTCACCAGTTTTCTGACCTTTCCCGAGCTTCGCGACCGCACCGTGATGCTCGACGGCTGGTCGAAGACCTTCGCCATGACCGGCTGGCGGCTCGGCTTCGGTATCTGGCCGCGGGCGCTGGTCGAGCATGTGAAGAAACTGATCACCGTCGATCATTCCTGCACCAGTGTTGCAACCCAGATGGCGGGGCTGGCGGCGATTACCGGGCCGATGGACGAGATCGAGCATTTCCGCCAAAGCTTCGAACACCGCCGCGGCATCGTGGTTACGGGCCTGAACGCGATCAAGGGGGTCAAATGCCGGATGCCGGGCGGCGCCTTCTATGCCTTCCCCAACATCATGGGCACCGGCCGCGACTCAGGATTGCTGGCCAAGGAGCTGCTTGAAAAGGCCCATGTGGCGGTCCTGCCCGGCGAGAGTTTCGGCGGCAACGGCAAGGGATACTTGCGCCTCTCCTATGCGGCGAGCGAAGCGGAAATCCGCGAGGCGCTGCGCCGCATGGATGCGTTTTTTGACTGAAAAGGGAACCATGCCGGGCGCGGGGCGCCGAGGGGCTGATCGAGCCGTCGCGCCGCGGCATGGTGGGGCAGTTGGGGTGATGCAGGGCTTACTCAACGCCTCCCCGCATCTTCACCATTGCCTGTCCCACATGACAAAGGCATGACGGGCAGTGAAAATTGAAAGCCGTTCACAGTGACTGACCGGAATCTTTATTCGGCGTTCGACCGGGTCTTCGATAGGGCAGGCGAGAAGACCGCCTTCCGCGCGGCCGCCGGCGCCACGCTTCTCACCTATGCGGACCTGCGCCAAGCCGCCGGCCGCTACGCCAATGCGCTTGTGGCCCTCGGCGTCGAGCCCGGCGACCGCGTCACCGTGCAGATCGAAAAGTCGCTGGCCAATGTGCCGCTCTATCTGGCGGTGATGAAACTGGGCGCCGTGTATCAGCCGCTCAACCCGGCCTATACGGATTCCGAAGTCGAATATTTCCTGGGCGATGCCGAACCGAAACTCATCGTCTGCGATCCCGCCCGGCAGAAATCCATGCGCCAGCTGGGCGACCGCCACCGGGTTCTCGCCGTCGTCAATCTCGATGCCAAGGGCGAAGGTTCGCTCGCCGATCTCGCCCGGCGGATGGACGGCAGGCACGAGACGGTGGCGCGCGAGGCCAACGATCTCGCCGGCCTTCTCTACACTTCGGGCACCACCGGCCGGTCCAAGGGCGCCATGATCACCCATGGCAATCTTGCCTCCAATGCCGAGGCTCTGGTGAAGCTCTGGGGCTTCCGCGACGGCGACGTGCTGCTGCACGCGCTGCCGGTGTTTCACGTGCACGGCCTCTATGTCGCTCTCAACACCAGCTTTCTCAATGGCGGCGAAATCCTCTGGTTCGACCGCTTCGATGCCAACGCAGTGATTGCCGCCCTGCCGGAGGCGACGGTGATGATGGGCGTGCCCACCTTTTACACCCGCCTTCTCGCCGCGCCGGAACTAACCCGCGAGGCCTGCCGCAATATGCGGCTTTTCATATCGGGTTCGGCGCCGCTCCTGGCGGAGACCCACCGGGAATTCGCCGCCCGCACCGGCCATGCCATTCTCGAGCGCTACGGCATGACCGAAACCGGCATGATCGCCTCCAACCCTTGCGACGGCGAACGCATCGCCGGCACCGTCGGCTTCGCTTTGCCCGGCGTCGATGTCCGCATCGCCGGCGGCGGCACGGGTGTCATTGAGGTGAGGGGTCCCAATGTCTTCAGGGGCTATTGGCGCATGCCCGAGAAGACCGCCGGGGATTTCACCTCCGACGGTTATTTCATCACCGGCGATGTCGGAACCATGGACGGCAAGGGCCGCCTCACCATCGTCGGCCGCGCCAAGGACCTGATCATCTGCGGCGGCTTCAACGTCTATCCCAAGGAGATCGAGGGCGAGATCGACGCCATCGATGGCGTCGTCGAATCGGCGGTGATCGGCGTGCCCCATCCCGATTTTGGCGAGGGTATCGTGGCCGTGGTGACGGCGCGCAAGGCGCTGCCGCCGGAGCAGGACATGATCGCGGGTCTGGCGGCGCGGCTCGCCAAGTTCAAGGTGCCGAAACGCATCCATGTGGTCGATGAACTGCCGCGCAATGCCATGGGCAAGGTGCAGAAGGCGGAATTGCGCCGGCGTTACGCCGGCAGCTTCAGGCAATCCTGAGAATGACGGCGCCGGCGACGATGAGCAGGGCGCCGGCAATGCGCGGCGCCGTCACGGTTTCCTTGAGCACCCGCATCGACATCAGCATGACGAAGAGAATGCTGGTCTCGCGCAGCGCCGCCACCGCGGCGATCGGCGCCAGCGTCATGGCCCAGATCACGATCCAATAGGCCGAGCCCGATAGTGCCGCCCCGGCGATGCCGCTTTTCCAGTAGGGCGCCACCTGGCGGAGGATGCCGGGCCCGCGCATATAAATGCCGGCGGTGAACAGGAATATCGCGTCGAGCAGGAACACCAGCGCCGTATAGCCCGAGGGCGAACCCGAGGCGCGGCCGCCCAGCCCGTCGACGACCGTATAGGCGGCGATGAACACCGAAGTGCCGAGCGCGAAGAACAGGGTCAGCCCGTCGAGCTTGACGCCGTGCTTGCCCACCAGGCCGGTCATCCAGATGCCGACGACGAGCACGCCGATGCCGAGGCCGGTGGCCGGGCCGATCACCTCATGGGCGGCAAACCAGGTGACGATCAGCGTCAACAGCGGTGCCGTGCCGCGCGCGATCGGATAAACCTGGCTGAGATCGCCGGTGCGATAGCTGCGGGCCAGGAATAGGTTATAGCCCGTATGCAGGATGCCGGAGGCCAATGCATAGGAAAGGCTCGCCGCGCTCGGCCAGGCAAAGACCGCCAGCATGGCGAGGCCCATGAGGCCCATCAGCGTCTGCAGCAGGAACAATGACAGGAACCGGTCGAGCTTGAGCTTGACCAGGACATTCCACCCCGCATGCATGACGGCCGCGGCGAGCACGGCGAGAAAGACGGTGAGTTCCAAGAAGGCTACCCCGGAAGGAACCGATCAATAGCGCCTGGCCGCGACCCGCGCAAAGAAAAAGCCGCCGCCAATGCGGTGCCAAGCCTGGCAGGCGTGGGATTGATTCAGCAACCGGTGCAGGCGAGCGTCGCCGACATGCGCGGGCGGAGCGCGATTTCTTGGCTCAAGGTGAAGCTTGTCGCGCCGAGAATGCTCTTGCCGAGGAAGCTGGCGATATAGGGCATATAAGTCGTGCAGACCCGGGCGACGACCACGTCGTTGCCGTCGGTCATCAGGTTCACCATGCCGGTCGTCGAGGGCGCGGCGCCGCAGGAAGCGCCGCCGGTGCTGGCTTTGAACCATTGCTGACCGATGACGCCGGTAATGTTGCGGAACCCGAAGACTTCGACGCGGACGTTGGCGATCGGCGTCGGCGACATGACCATCTCGGCGGCATTGAAATAATCGGTTATTTGAGCCGCCGTGACCGTCGTCTTGTTTTGCGTAATCAGATCCGCCACCACGCTCGACGAATAGGTGATCTTGCGGCTCAGTGAAATCATTGCCGTCAGGTCGAAAAGCCCGAAATAGAGCAATATCAGCACCGGCATGATGAAGGCCATCTCGATGGCCGCGACGCCGCGGCTGTCGCGGACGAAAAGGCTGAATTTGCGGATCATCTTGATTTCCCTGGGCGCATTACGGTTCGTTGTTGAAGATCGCGATGCCATGCAGCCGGCGTTTGCTGCCGGCATTGATGTTGCCGAGGAAGTCCATGAACGGGAACGCGAAGTCCCAGTCGTAGGTCGCGACCACGCCGGCGGCTTTTAGCGACCCGCCCGGATTGAAGGAATTCGGTCCTCCTGGACCGATGGCGATGAAATTGGGCATGGCCGCCTTGAGTCCGGCGAAATCGGTCGCGCTGTTGACATAGACCGTGACGAAATTCGCGCAGTCGATGAGCGACGTGAGTCTGCTGCACAAGCGGGTCTTGAATTCTGCCTGCGTCATCAACAGGACGCCGGTAGTGGTCGCGACCCGATGGGTCCTGACTTCGCGGGCCGCGCCCTGGACCGCGTTCTGGATCGCATATTCGGAAAACAGCATCAGACCGGTTTCGGCAATGCTGCCGAGCACGAAAAAGAACGGCCCGGCGACGAGCGCGAATTCGACGGCGGCGGCACCGCTCTGCGATTTGAGGAATCGGCGCAGAAAACGCCTTTTCAGTCCTTTCGATCGGCCCCACATGACCTGTCTCCCATTCCGGTACGGCGCATGGCCTCGACGGCATCTGGCCGCCTCGAATTGGGATTCACCCTTACCAAGAGAGCGTTTCGGGGTGGTGAAGGAAAACGTTAAAATTTTACCGGTCGCGGAAAGCCAAAGTCCCGGGGCTTTGAGAGGCGGCCGCGCCGGTCAAGTCATTGTTGGCTTCCGGAGTTTCCGGAGTTCCCGGAATTTCCGGCCCCTGAAGCTTCCTGCGCTGTCTTGCCGGTCGCGAGGTTGGTCTTGATGGCGATTTGTCCGGCGAACTGGTCCATGAAGGCGGTGGCGTCGCCCACTTGAAGTGTCCCCTCGCAGTTGGGAGCGCACACATATGAGAAGCGCTGTCCGGCTTTGTACATCGCCAGATTATTGCTGCCGCCCATTTGCACGGTGACCTCGAAGTCCGCCATCTTGGCGCCGGTCTCGTCCATGATGATGATATTGGTCGTGCCGAAGGCGCGCCCGTGCAGGAATATCAGCTGCCCCTGGACGGTGACGTCGGCGAAGGTGGGATTGCCGACGACGATGGTGCCGGCCGGCCTGGGCAGCGAGAGAAGCTGCGTCTGGTCGGTCAGCAACACCAGGGGTTCGGCGGCCGAAGCCTGATGGGCGGCGAACAGGGCTGCGCAGAGCAAGGCTGCGGTCAGGCTCTTCTTGATGATCATGGCGTGTGTGTCCTTGGCGGGCGCGCCCGCTTTGTGAGTCAACCAACGGTCTTCAACTTCGTCCCAATTTGACTCGCCATTGGTGAATCTTCCGTTACAGTTGATGGACGATGGGGCGTTTGCGGCGGCATGGCGGTCCGGCTGGCATCGGTGGATCGCGCCCATCCACGGCAATTGGCTCCGGCGCGGACACCGCAGCAATGCCAACAATCGGCACCCCGAATCTCGTCGATCGTCTTAAGTATTATTCATGAATATTGTTATATATGTAAGAATTACATTGCACATTTGTAAGAGATTACAGTATTATATAAATATAATTTCAGTATTAACCAATATAATGACGGATAAATAAAATTGTATCTTTATATAAATGCAATTGATAACCTAAAAATGCGGATGTGTAATCCGTTAACTCCGATTATGACCGGATTTACTTACTGTTAAAGGGTCGGTCCTAAGGTGATTCCACGGTTCAGGGAGGACGGGGCATCAAGCACCGCTCACGTGAACCAGGTGCTGTAATCCCAGTGGAGTTCAAAATGACAAAGTTTATGCGTTTTGTGAAGGACGAGTCCGGTGCGACTGCGATCGAATACGGTCTGATCGCCGCCGCCATGGGCCTCGCCCTCGTCGCCGTGATGCCGCTGCTCGCCAACGCGCTGAAAGGCACGTTCACCAGCCTCGCCACCCACATCAAGACTGGCGCGTAATAGGCAGTGCCGGGCCGCGATCGAGCGGCTCGGCAACCAATTCCCGCGGACATCAATCACCGCTCACATGAACCAAGTGCTGTAATCCTCGTGGAGTTCAAAATGACCAAGCTTGTGCGTTTTGTGAAGGACGAGTCCGGTGCGACTGCGATCGAATACGGTCTGATCGCCGCCGCCATGGGCCTCGCCCTCGTCGCCGTGATGCCGCTGCTCGCCAACGCGATCAAAGGCACGTTCACCAGCCTCGCCACCCACGTCACGACTGGCGCGTAATAGGCAGTGCCGGGCCGCGATCGAGCGGCTCGCGAACAATTTCCGCAGACGGCAAGAACCGCCGGCCCCGTGCCGGCGGTTTTTGTTTGCCGGTTTTCATCGCACAGTTAACCCGGTCTTAATAGCATGCGTGTGAGGCTTGCGCTGCTGCCGGCGAGTCCGGCACCGGATGTTTGGGGCCCATGACCAACTTCTTGTCTGTCACTCTGTTTCCGTTGCTCATGATCGTCGCCGGCGCCGGCGACGCCATATCGCTGCGCATTCCAAACTGGCTGACCGCCGGTGCCGCAATCCTGTTCGTCCCGATGGCCTACATGACGGGCATGCCGGTCGCGACTATCGGGTTTCATCTCCTGACCGGCCTCGCGCTGTTCGTGGCCGGGTTTACCCTCTTTGCATTGGGATTTTTCGGCGGTGGCGATGCCAAGCTGCTGGCCGTTGCCGGAATGTGGTTTGGCTGGCCGCAGGTCATGCAGTTTCTGGTACTGACGGTCTTGGTCGGCGGAATACTGGCCCTCTGCGTCGGCGGTTGGTCGATGTTGATGATGTCGTCGGAAATAGACGATGGCCCATGGCTGAAGCGGTTTTCCTCCATCAAGCCGAACGTACCCTACGGCTATGCCTTTGCCATAGGCGCCATCCTGGCTTTTCCCGGAAGCTGGTGGATGCGGGCGGTTGGTTAGCGGGAGGTTGACGAAAATGAAAGCCATTAACTCTAATTTGACCATTGCCTCCGAAAGTAAACATTACGGCGTGTCAATTGACGTTTGGGATGAGGGTTCGATCGATGAGTAAGATGCGCGTGGTCGTGCTTGGTCTGGCTGTGGGTTCGGCCGTCCTGGCCGGCCTTCTGGCCAAGGGATACATCGGCAGGAAGGCGCCCACCGAAGTGGTGGAAGTCAATACGGTCGAAATGTCCGACGTGCTGATCGCGTCGCGCGACATGCAGATGGGCGAGCGCCTGGCCGAGGGCGCCGTCGCCTGGCGCGAATGGCCGGCGAATAACGTCTCCACCGCGATGATCACCCGCGACGAAAAACCCGACGCCAGGGAGGAATTCGCCAAGGCGCGGGCGCGTTTGGCCATCTTCGAGGGCGAGCCCATCGTCGAGAAGAAACTCGTGCTCCCGGATCAGACCGGCTTCATGAGCGCGATTCTGCCCAAGGGCATGCGGGCGATTTCGGTGGCGATCTCGGAACGCTCGAGCGCCGGCGGCTTCATATTGCCGAACGACCGGGTCGACGTCATTCTCACCCGCAAATACGACGATCCGCAGACCATGAAGAAAGTCGTCGTCAGCGAGACGGTTCTGACCAACGTCCGGATACTGGCCATCAACCAGACCTATCGCCAGGACGAAACCGGGGAAAAGGTGACGGTCGCCGAAGGCAAGACCGCGACCCTCGAACTCGATCCGCGGCAGACCGAAGTCGTCTCCATGGTCGAATCTTCCGGCGAGCTTTCGCTGGCGCTGCGCTCGATCGCCGAGAACGACGGCATGGGTCTGGCGGATAGCGGCCCGAAACTGTCCGACCAGTACAATGGCGGAAAAAAGAAAAAGGGAGCGGGCGGCGGCGACCTTCTCTACGTCCGCTACGGCATCGAAACAATTTCATCCAGTCGCTGAGGCTAAGCGCCATGTTGTTTGCACACCACAAGCTCACGATCCGGCCGGCCGCGGACTGCTTCCGCAAGCTGGTGAAGCTCGCCGCCGCCCTCGCGGTTGCCGCACCCCTGTCCCTGATGGCGATGCAGGAGCGCGCGGCGGCTGGCGATTACGACTCGACGCAAGTCGGCACCGGTACACCGCCCGAGGCCGAAGACCTCGGACGCTTTGTCCGTATCGGCCTGAACAAGTCGGCCGTCATCCGCCTGCCGTCCGAAGCCCGCGACGTGATCGTCGGCGATCCGGCGATCGTCGACGCCGTGGTGCGCAACAAGAACACGGTCTACCTCTTCGCCAGGACGCTTGGTCAGACGAATATCTTCTTCTTCGACGCCAAGGGCCAGCAGATCATGGCGATCGATCTGGAAGTGACGCTCGACATGACGGCCTTGCAGAAGCTGATCAAGCGGACCATTCCGGGAAGCAAGATCACCGCCGATACGGTCAACTCGAATGTCATCCTCGGCGGCACCGCGGCCACGGCCGCGGAAGCCAAGATGGCCGTGGACCTGGCCGATAAATTCACCAATTCAAGCGCCGGCACCACGGTCGTCAATGCCATCAAGATCTCCGGCGAAGACCAGGTGATGCTGAAAGTCCGTATCGTCGAGATCCAGCGCGAAGTGCTGAAGCAGTTGGGCGTCGATCTGTCGGCGGCCATCAGCGTCGGCGGCTTCGCCTTCAACCTGGCGACAAGTCATGCCTTGGGCACCGACAAATTCATCACCAGCTATTCCAACAATGGCGACAAGATATCGTCCCTCGTCAAGGCGCTGGAGTCGGAAAGTCTGCTGCGCACGCTCGCCGAGCCCAATCTCACGGCTGTGTCCGGGGAGTCGGCGACTTTTCTGGCCGGTGGCCAATTCCCGTATGTCAGCGGTATCACCTGTGACAGCACTGGCAAGATCTGCACGCCTACCATCACCTATAAGGATTTTGGCGTGCAACTCGCCTTCACGCCCGTGGTTCTTTCGGAGGGGCGCATAAGCCTCAAGATCAAGACAGAAGTCAGCGACTTAGGGCCCATTATCGGTGGCAACCAGAGCTTTACAACACGAAGTGCCTCCACGGTCATTGAACTGCCGAGCGGCGGATCGATGATGCTGGCCGGCCTCATCAAGGACACGATGCGTCAGGCGATCGACGGTACGCCCGGTCTGAAGGACCTGCCGATCCTCGGCAGCCTGTTCCGCAGCCGTGATTTTGAACAGAAAGAAACCGAACTGGTGGTCATCGTCACCCCCTATCTGGTTGAGCCGGTGCATGAAAGCCAGTTGGCGACTCCCGCCGATAACTACAATGCGCCCACCGACCGCCAGACCATTCTCTTCGGGCGCCTCAACAAGGTCTACGGCACGCCCGGCAAATATCCCGACGGCGTCTATCACGGCAACATCGGCTTCATCGTCCAATAATGTGTGAGTGGAGAGATCGATGATTAAGTATCTCAAGCATATCGCCGCCGCACATGCCGGCACCGCACTGACGCTCTGTGCCGGGCTGGTACTCGCCGGCTGTCAGTCCGGTGACGCGGTGACCGAGGACTACTATGTGCCCACGGCGCACTATGAACGCTATCCGATCAAGGTCGAGAAGCGGCCGGTGAAGCTCGCCTTGGCCTCGAAGGCCAGCCTGCAACCGGCCCAGGTCAACGCCTTGGCTGCCTTTGCCCGCCAGGCTCGTGCCAGCGGCCAGCCCAGGATCGCGGTGCGGCGGCCGTCGGGCGGCGGCAACGGCGCGGCGCTGTCGCGCGACATCGCCGCCGTTCTCGTTCAGCAGGGAATCCCGGCCGAGGCGATCGTTCAGGCGACCTATCCCGGCGCGGCGAAGGATCCGGTTCAGGTCGGCTATGTCCGCAGCGTCGCCGTAACCAAGGAATGCGGCGACTGGTCGGACGACCTGTCCATCAACTATCCGAACCGGGCGGCGCCGAACCACGGCTGCGCGGTCACCCACAATATGGCGGCCATGGTGGTCAACCCCGACAATTTCGTGGTTCCCGAGGCCATGCCGGCGGCACCGGCCTACAGGCGCGTCCTGCTGATCAACCAGTATGTGACCACACCCTCCGGCACCAGCACCTCTGGCACCAGTGGCACCAGCACCTCCGGCACCACCCCCTGACCGGATGAACCTTTTCAGAAGATGAGCCAAGCCATGCAGACGAATCCCCAACATCACGCCGACGACCAGTCCTTGGTGGCGCTGATTCCACGCGTCAACATCCACGCCTTCTGCGACAACCAGCAGACGGCCGAGGTCATGCAGTCGGCCTCCGCCGACCGGCGCATGTCGCGGGCCCACGTCACCATCCAGCTGGGCGGCGTCATGGCCGCCGTGCAGGTCTATCAGGGCCAGGCCACGCCCAACGTCCTGCTGGTCGAATCGCACGGCTCGCGCGATGCGGTTCTCTCGGAACTCGCGCAGCTTGCCCAGGTCTGCCAGCCGAACACCAAGGTGATCGTTATCGGTCACATCAATGACGTCATCCTGTACCGCGAGCTCATGCGTCAGGGGGTCAGCGAGTATCTCGTAGCACCCTTGCACCAGCTTCAAGTCATCGAGACCATGGCCAACCTGTATCGCGATCCGAAGGCCGAACCGGTCGGCAAGGTCATTGCTTTCGTGGGTGCCAAGGGCGGTGTCGGGTCGAGCACGCTCGCCCACAACATCGCTTGGCAGATGTCGAACCGTTTCGGCACCGACACGGTGATCACCGATCTCGACCTTGCCTTCGGCACGGCCGGCCTCAATTTCAACCAGGATGCATCGGGCGGCATGATCGATGCGCTCGGTCAGCCCGATCGCGTCGATTCGACATTTATCGACCGCCTGCTGACCAAGCTTGGCGACAAGTTGAGCCTGTTGAGCGCGCCCGGCGGCGTCGACCGGGAATTCAACATCGAGGCCCATGCGGTCGAAACCATTCTCAACGCCGTCCGCGCGAGCGTACCCTGCGTGGTCGTCGACGTGCCCAGCATGTGGGCGCCGTGGATCAAGTATACGCTCGTCCATGCCGATCAGGTGGTCATCACCGCGGCGCCGGAATTGGCGAGTCTGCGAAACACCAAGAATTTGGTCGACATGCTCAAGCAGGCCCGTCCCAACGACCGGCCGCCGAAAGTCGTGATCAATCAGTTTGGCGTCCCGAAGCGGCCTGAAATTCCGCCTGCCGAATTCGGCAAGGCGATCGGTGTCGATATCGCCTGCGTCATCCCGCACGATCCGCAGTCCTTCGGCATGGCTCAGAGCAACGGCCAGATGCTGTTCGAAGTGGCGCCGAAGTGCAAGGCCGCCGAGGCGATAGCGGCGCTGGCCCAGGTCCTCTCCGGCGCCGAGAAGCAGGCGAAGCCCGCGAAATTCTCGCTGTCCCCGATCTTTGACATGCTGCCGATGTTGAGGAAGAAGTAATGTTCGGTAAACGCACGAGTGATGCGGACAACAAGACCGCGGCGCCGCCGCCGCCGCAGTCCACCGCCGCCGCGGCCGCCGCGGCCGCCGCGTCCGGCAACATCCCGGATCTGAACATGCCGCACGCCGGCGCCCAGGGGGGGCGGCCCGGTGGTCCGCAGGCCGGCGCCCAGGGAAAAAAGCCGGACGCCGCCTTCTCCAACAAGCGCTCGGACAACTACTACGATATCAAGAGCACGATCTTCAACGCGCTCATCGACGCCATCGACCTGACCCAGCTCGGCCAGCTCGACCGTGACGCCGCGCGCGACGAAATCCGCGACATCGTCAGCGAGATCATCACCCTGAAGGACGTGGTGATGTCGATTTCCGAGCAGGAAGAACTGCTCGAGGACATCTGCAACGATGTCCTCGGTTTCGGTCCGCTG
>CAYOZR010000002.1:0-59995 GCA_964408555.1 uncultured Aestuariivirga sp. | reverse complement strand
AATCTTGCTCTCTGCAAATTGTTCCGGCAGGGATTGGGCACGGATGATGCCACAGGTCAAGTCACATGCGTTCGCAGGGCTGGCGGACGGGCGGCGGCGCCCACCATCGCGACTTCGCTTTTCAGGACCGTTGCCTCAGGCCAGCTCGTGACGATTTGGCTTTGAATGAGAAAGCATTATATGCGGATTTCCACAGCTCCCCTCTGTTACCTGGCTGCGTATCTGGTATTTACCAGCGCAACGAAGCTGTTCGTCCGCAGGGCGCGGTCGGAAGGATAACAGGATGACACATATTTGGGTTCGGGCCGAGCAACGCCCGAACGAGGAACGGGTGGGGCTGACACCGGATGGCGCGGCAGTACTGGTCAAGGCAGGCATCCGGGTGACGGTCGAGGAAAGCTCGGTCCGCGCCATTGCGATTGACGGCTACAAGGCGGCGGGATGTGAGATCGCACCGGAAAACCATTGGCCCAAGGCACCTGCCGATGCGATCGTCTTTGGACTGAAGGAGCTGCCGGAAGACGGCTCGCCACTCACGCACCGGCACATCATGTTCGGCCATGCCTATAAGGGCCAGCCTGCTGGACAGGTCTTGCTGAAGCGGTTCAAGGCGGGCAAGGGCACGCTTTACGATCTGGAATACCTGGTGGATGCATCAGGCCGGCGCGTGGCGGCCTTCGGCTATTGGGCGGGCTATGCCGGAGCTGCGGTTGCTCTGAAATGCTGGGCCGCGCAGCAGCGGGGCGGGATTGCCGGGCCCGTGACGAAATATCCGGGAAAGGCCGCACTGCTGGTCGATCTGAACAGGGAACTCTCCGGCATGGAACGGCCCCGCGTGATTGTCATCGGGGCGCTGGGCCGGGTGGGCACGGGGGCATCCGATCTCTGCACAGCCATGGGCGTGGCCGTCACCAAGTGGGATATGGCCGAAACGGCGTCAGGGAGCCCCTTCCCCGAAGTCCTGCAGCACGAGATTTTCCTCAATTGCATCCTGGCGCGCCCCGGCTGCCCGGTCTTCGTTCCAGCCTCCGTCAAAACCGATCCGCGCAAGCTGACGGTGATCGGTGACATTGCCTGCGATCCGGGATCGGATTTCTCGCCGATCAAAGTCTATGACCGGGTGACGGATTGGCAGGCTCCGGCGCTGCGCGTCCACGACGCGCCGCCCTTGGACGTGACGGCAATCGACAATCTGCCCTCGCTCTTGCCAGTGGAAAGCAGTGAGGACTATGCATCCCAGCTCTTGCCCTCGCTTCTGACTCTGGGAAGTCTGGACGCCGGAGTTTGGGGACGCGCCAAGGCGGAGTATGACCGCCATACCGCTAACCTCTAAGGGGAGAGAAAAGATGACAATTCATTGGTGCGGCACGGGTCTGTCCTCGGGTCCGGGTCTGCGGCGGCTGCTCGAGAACGGCCACAAGGTGGTGGTCTGGAACCGCACCGTCGAAAAAGCGCGTGAGGTGGTCGGCGATCTCACCAAAGACATCCGCACCTATTCGCTGGAAGCTCTGGCGGCGGCATTGCAACCGGGCGACCTGGCCATCTCCATGCTGCCCGCGGATCAGCATGTCGCCATCGCCAAGGCCTGCCTGTCAAAGGGCGCCAACTTCGTATCGTCCTCCTATATCGCGCCGGAGATGCGGGAGCTGGATGGCGCGTTCCGCGCCAAGGGCCTGGTTTCGGTGAACGAGGTCGGACTCGATCCCGGCATCGACCACCTGATGGCCCATGACCTTGTAGCGCGCTACCGGGCCTCGAAGGCCCATGACGCTGCCAATGTTCTCAGCTTCACCTCCTACTGCGGTGGGGTGCCGAAGATTCCGAACCCTTTCCGTTACAAGTTCAGCTGGGCGCCGGTGGGCGTTTTGAAGGCGTTGCGCTCGCCGTCCCGCAGCTTGCGGGACTTCAAGGAACTCCGCGTGGCAAGGCCCTGGGATGCGATCACCTCTTACGACGCGCCCCTCCCGGTCCCCGAAAACTTCGAGGTCTATCCAAACCGCGACAGCTATCCCTTCATGGCGGAGTACCGCTTCGACAAGGATTGGAAAGTGCGCGACTTCGTGCGCGGCACCATCCGTCTTAACGGTTGGACCGAGGCCTGGACGCCGGTGTTCCGCGAGATCGAAACGCTCTCAGGCCCGGAAGGCGATGCGCGCCTGGCCGAAATGGCAGCCGAATTCCTGAAGGAAAATTCCTATGCGCCGGGTGAGCCGGACCGGGTCATCCTGTTCGTATCGCTGAAAGCCGTACGCGAAGGGCGCGCCGTGTTCCACGAGACCTGGGCCATGGACGCCTCGGGCGACGCGCGCGGAACGGCGATGGGACGGCTGGTTTCTGTGCCGGTCTCGCTGGCGGTCGAATCCGTGTTGCGAGGCGAGATTACAGCAGGCGTGCACGGTGCGCCGCATGATGCGAAGATCTTGGAAAGCTGGCTCGGGCAGGTGCGGAAACTGGCGCAATATATGGAACGGGTGAACCACCTGCCCTAAGTCAGACTCCGCCGAAGTGTGGCGCAGAAAGAATATCTTGCTTCCCGCAATTTCACGGGACACGCAGTCGCTTACTGCACACGATGCGCACACGGAGCTTCTTATCGTATTGTTTTCTTTGGATTGTCGGTCCAGTCCATCATGGGTGCGATGCACAAGCGGTGCCAAGAAATCTGCGATTCAATGGGCACGTGAATCCTAGCTGTCTCTGCCGGACTTATAGGCCAGGCAACGCGCCCGGCTCAATCTACAACATTGCGGCGCGGACGCCCTTGACCACTATTTCGGCATCGCCCGGAGCGAGGCACATGGGGTTGAAAGCCACGATGTTGCGGTCGACAAGGCCGGGGTCGGCATGAATGGAGTGCGTGCCGCGTTGCAGTGACTTGATGAGGGCCATGGCGGAGGCATCGGCGCCTTCGAGCTTCAGCAGTACCGCTGGGACTTCCGCAACATCGTCGGCGCCTTCCAGACTTGCCACTGCGCCCTTGATGCCCAACAGCCCGGCGTGAATGATCTTCGCGTCCGCAAGCCAGCGCCCATGGCGGGCCGCATCGCCCTCGGCCAGGAAGAGATCGAGGGCGGTGAGAAGCCCGGCGATTTCCTCCTTGCCCGTTTTGCAGGTCCTGCCGATGCCGTGTTGCGGCACACCCTTGAGGCGCTGCTTGTCGATGAGGGCCATAGGTGGTTCCCACTGCTCCCAGAAGATGTCGAGATCGAGATGCTGCAAGGCCGCCGACATGATGAGATCGCGCTTGCCGCACAGAATGCCGCTGGCCTGCGGGCCGCCAATAGCCTTGCCGCCGGAGAAGGCGACGAGATCGGCGCCTTCGGCGATGAAGCGCTTGAGATTGGCCTGTGGCGGCAGTTGCGCGGCGGCATCGACAATCACCGGAACATCCGCCGCATGGGCAACGCGCACAACCTCAGAGAGTGGCGGCCGCGCATCGCGATCCGCGACGTAGAAGACGGCAGCGGTCCGGTCGGTGATCGCGTCGGCGATCTCCCAGGCCTCGGCATCGCGGACGCCGGCACCGGAATAGCGGTCGGGCAGTCCGACTTCGATGATCGTGACGCCGGCGGCGCGCACCGCATGGTCATAGAAATTGCGCTGGCTGCGCACCATGATGACTTCATTCTTCAACCCACGCGTATCGGGAAGCCGCGCCATGCGCGAGGGATCGAGACCCGCCACGCAGGCTGCCGTCGCCAGCAGCAGGCAGGCGGCGGCACCGGAAGCCACATAGCCCGCCTCGGCACCGGTTGCGGCGGCAAGGCGCGCCGAAGCGGCGGCCTGCAGTTCGGCGACGTCGACGCAATGCCGGGACGCCTCGGCCATGGCCGCCGATGCCTCCGGCCGCATGATCCCCCCGGACAGCCGCGTCGCCGGCCCTTTGACGTTGACGATGGTGCGGACGCCGAGTTGCTCGAAGACATTCACGATTTTTCCTTTCTGCGGTTTTCCGGATCGGACAGTACCTCGGCAAGGAGCCGTGACAGGCGCGGATCGAGGGTGAGGCGTGATGCCGCGGCAAGCCCGCGCGGCGATATTTTCCTGGCCGTCTTGGCAAGAATGCCGCGTACTTTGGCGTCGTCGTGTTTGGCGATAAAGTCCGGCGCCTCGAACTGCAGGAAGATCAGGCAGCCAATGTCCTCCAGCGCCTGTACCTCCTCGTCTTGCTTCAACCCTTCCTTGCGCAGGAGCTTGCCAACCCGGGTCACCGCCTCGGCGCCATAGCCGGCCGCCTCCATGATCGCCGCGGTGCACCGGGCATGATGCTTCTGCAAGTCCTTGCGCCAGGTGAGATAGCCGATGCGGCCTTCGGGATAGGTGCGGCGCGGAATGAGCCAGCGTTCGATGTGCTGAGCCCTTGCGGCGATGCGTAAAGGTCCGGACGCCTCCGGAACATGCGCGGCCAGCATCTCCGACATGCGCCGCCCGTAAACAAGGGCCGCCGGCAGGCGTTCACCGCCCACCGTCACGACGGAGGTATCCTTCGCATTCGCAGCATCGACTGCGGCGAAAACCCTGACGAGCCGCTCATTATCGGCGGATTCAGGCTGAGTCCCGGGCATAGCGCCGCAAATCTAATATACGCCCGGCATGGTGACCAGCGGCACAAAAATATGGACGGCGGGGGTCCAAGGAAAGGGGGGAACGAAGCGACAGCTGGCTTTCGCAGGGACACCCCGCCGCACACGGTCTGCTTAAGAGACCGTATCGAAACAATTACGTGCGCCTTCACCGCTGGGCTTTGACTTGAGTCAATTCCCGGCGACTTTGACATGCGGATTTCTCCGTGACATTGAGGCGCATGGTTTCATCCCTCGCTTATCTCGAAGACCTTGTCGCCTTTCCCACCGTCAGCCGCGACAGCAATCTCGATCTCATCGCCTATCTCCAATCAAAGCTCTCCGCCGTCGGTATCGCTTCGACGCCGGTTCACAGCGAGGATGGCCGCAAGGCCAATCTCTGGGCCACCATCGGGCCCGAAGGCCGCCCTGGTATCGCCCTTTCCGGTCACACCGACGTGGTGCCGGTGGAAGGCCAGGCCTGGACTTCCGATCCCTTCCGGCTCACCCGACGCAACGGCAATTTCCATGGCCGCGGCAGCGCCGACATGAAGGGCTTCATCGCCTGTTGCCTCGCCATGGCCCACAAGGCGGCGAAGGCCAAACTCGCAGCCCCCATCCATCTTGCCTTCTCCTATGACGAGGAGATTGGCTGCATCGGAGTGCGGCGGCTTCTCGACATGCTGAAGGATCTGCCGGTCAAGCCGTGGCTGTGCATCGTCGGCGAGCCGACACTGATGCAGACGGTCACCACGCACAAGGGCAAGCTCGGTTTCCGCGTCACCGCCCATGGCCTCGAGGCCCATTCGAGCCTGGCCCCCATCGGCGTCAACGCCATCTACATGGTGGCCGATCTCATCGGCGAAATCCGTGCCATCCAGAATGAGATCGCACGGCATGGCGCGCGAGACGGCGATTACGAGGTCGCCTACACGACCCTGCATGTGGGCAAGATTGTAGGCGGCGAGGTGATGAACATCGTTCCCAACCGCGCCAGCTTCGATTTCGAAATCCGCTATCTGCCGCAGGACGATGCGGGCACAATCGTGGCCAGGATCAGGGCCGCCGCCGAAAGAGTTGCGGCGTCATACCGCAATGTCTTCGCACAGGCGCGCTTCGAATTCGCCGAATTGCAGAGCTATCCGGCGCTCGATACGCCGGTCGACAGCGAGGCGGTGCGCTTTGTGCATTCGCTCACCGGCGGCAATTCCACCGGCAAGATCACCTTCGGCACCGAAGGCGGGTTGTTCCAGAAGACGCTCGGCATTGCGGCGGTGGTCTGCGGTCCGGGCAATATTGCGGTTGCCCACAAGCCGGACGAATATGTCAGCGAAACACAGATGGCGGCGTGTGACGCGATGCTGGGGAGGCTGGTGGAGAGATTGAGTGAGTAGGGAATAGTGAGTAGTCGGTAGTGAGTAGTGGTATTGCGATTGCTACGTCTACTCACTATCGACTACTCACTACTCACTCCCTCACAAATCCCCCGGCACTCCGTAACTCGGCGCCGCCGTCGGATCGACGGCACGTCGCAGATAGGCGCCCATCTGCGGTTTGTAATCTTCCCACAGCTTGCGCAGCACGCGGACCGGGTTCTCATCGTTCCAATCGACACGCAGGCTGACCAGCGGAAAGGCCTGCTCGTGATAGACGATGAGAGCGGCCGAATGCACCGGTCCCTCTTCGCCGCCCGAGTCGAGGCCCGCCTCCAACGAACGTAACAACCGCTCGGCCAGATGCTGGCTGGCATTGGCGGCGAAGGCGTCGGTCATCGCTTTGGGCAGCGTTGCCGATTTCAAGAGATTGCCGGCCGCCACACAGTCGCGTTGCTCGGAGACACCATGAGTACCGAGAATGTTCTTGCCCGACCAGGATGCCGAGTTTCCGTGCCGGTCCACGGCCGTCAACTGGCGGTAGTCGATGAAGAGCCGGTCCCGGATTATCGAATCAATTGAATCTCTTGCACTTAATCCCTGAGACATCAGATCAAGCAGCATCGGACCCAGATTGGGATCGGTCACGTTCTGCGTCGCCACGGCTCCCACGCCGGCCCGCGCATGCGGGCAGCGGGCGCCCACCGCGATTGAAGAGGTCGTGATGGCGACCCCGAAGGCGCCTGACTTGGCGCAGCGTCCGGCAATTGAAAAGGTCATGGCATCAGTCCGGGATCACGGCGGTGACTTCGATCTCGACCAGCCACTCGGGGCGCGCAAGTGCGGTAATGACGAGGCCGGTCGAGCACGGGAATACGCCCTTCAGCCACTTGCCCATCTCGCGATAGACGTCCTGGCGGTAACGAATGTCGGTCAGATAGACCACGATGCGGCAGATGTGATCCATGTTGCCGCCCGCCTCTTCCATCAGCATCTTGATGTTGGCCATGGTCTTGGCGGTCTGGGCCGTGGCATCGCCCACATGCAGCGACTGGCGGGTGTCGAGACCCTGGCTCACCTGACCGCGCACGAACACCATCGTGCCCTTGGCCACCACGGCCTGGCACAAATCATTGTCGAGTTTTTGTTCGGGATAGGTGTCCTTGGTGTTGAAGGCTCGAATTCGCTTGTGCGCTGTCATTATTCTACCGCCTGCTTCTTGACGCCCCAGATACGGTCGGAAAGCCCGCCCGCCTTTTGAGCAAACTTCAGGGTGCTGTTCCAGTCGAATGCGCGATAGACCGCCGCCGACTGGGCGAAGGGCGGCGATTGGGCGAAGAGCTGGAAAGTGAGGCGGTGGCCGGCGTAGTCCGAATTTAGGAGATCGCGCGCCAGGGCCAGGAGCTTGCGCCGGTCGTCGGCGATCCATTCGTCGTTGACGGTGTAATACTTGTCCATCCACTTCCTGGTCTCGGGATGCTCGAAGACGGCGGCATCGGGGGTAACGCAAATCTGGCCGCCGCACAGCTCGCGGGCGATGTGCATCATTTTCGGCAGATTGTTGAGTGCATGGCAGCGCCCGGTGAAGAGCAGCGACTGGTTCGGCATCAACAGGCCGTTGGGGCTCCTCTCGCCCATGGCGACCGCGGCCGTCAAATGAGCATTGATGCCCTCCCGCCAGATCGCCAGGTCGGCAAATTTTTCCTGCACCGCCTGCTGCTTGTCGAGGCCGGTTTGCCTGGCATTCCAAAGGGCCGCGCCGATGATCAGATCGGCATAGGAGAGGGTGCGCTGCACGAAGGGGAAGGCGGAATAGCGATGCAGTGTCTGGCGGATGTAGGCGGCGGCGCGGGTGTGCTGATAGAACAGCACATCCTCCCAAGGGATCAGCACGTTGTCGAGGATGACGAGAGTGTCGACCTCGTCGAATTTGTTGGAGAGCGGATAGTCGCGTTCGGGCGCGCGGCCCACAAAGCCGGTGCGGCAGATGTGCTTGACGCCGGGCGCGTTCATCTTGACGATGCAGCCCAGCGCATATTCGGAAAGCTTGGCATCGCCCCAATTGGCGATCGTCGGCTTGAGGAAGGCCTGATTGGCATAGGCCGCAGCGGTCTCATACTTGGCGCCGCGGATGACGATGCCGGCATCGGTTTCCTTCACCACATGCACCAGCATGTCCGGATCCTGGTCCTGCGGCCGCTTGGAACGGTCGCCTTTGGGATCGGTATTGGCGGAGACGTGAAAGGGATCGTGCTTGATCGCCTCGTGAATGTGACGCTCGATGTTCTTGGCGAAGCGCGGATCGATCTCGTTGAGGATGTCCTTGCCGTCCCACAGCGACCACATCTCGCCGATGGTCTCGTCGCCGACGCGGGTGACCACACCGCCAATGTCGTTCATCACCAGATCGACGGCGCGGCGCTTGTCGTGCCAGTCCTTCGGCTCGAAAGGCAGGCGCAGCCCGATGGCGAAACGCTCGCCTTTCTCCTCATAGGTCATGGCATCGCGCGTCGCCGCCGCGTGCTGCATGTCGTAGACGCGGGCGCGGATGTCGACTAGCGGCTTGAACATGGGATGGCGGGTCACGTCCTTGACGCGCTCGCCATTGATCCACACCTCGCGGCCGTCGCGGATCGAGTCGCGGTATTGGTCGCCGGTTCTGATCATCCTGTCCCCCTAGTGGCTGGCGACGCGCCGGAAGGCGCGGCCATCGGTCGTCACCACCGAAACTCCGGTGGCGGTCAACCCCATTGCGGCAATAAAATTCTCGGCCGGCCCGACTGCGTGTTCCATGGTCCGTTCCCTCGTGACCAGCGAAGGCGGCAACATGCCACTGGACAAGACTTAGGAAAAATAGATTATATTGGCTTGTTGAATTGATTTCTCCTATGCTGCGATACACGCTCCGCCAGCTTGAATATGCGCTTGCCGTCAACGAGCACGGCTCGGTTGCCCGCGCCGCCGCGGCCTTCGGCGTCGCACAGCCCTCGGTCTCGGCATCGCTAGCCAAGCTGGAACAGCAGATCGGCCTCCAGCTCTTCATCCGGCATCATGCGCAAGGTGTCACCGCCTCGCCGCAAGGTGTGCGCTTCCTCGCCGAGGCGCGCAATCTTCTGAGCCAGGCGCAGGATTTGCAGCGCCAGTCGGAAGCGGCGGGAACGACAATCGAGGGCACGCTTACCATCGGCAGTTTCACGACGATCGCGCCTGCCTTCGCGCCCAAGATCATTTCACAATTCATGGCGCGGCACCCGCGAGCAAAACTGCGGCTGGAAGAAGGAACCCAGGAACATCTCTTCGCGGGCTTGCGCGGCGGCCGCTACGATCTGGCACTTCTCTACAGCGTCGACTTGCCGGACGAATTCAGCGCAACACCGCTCGCCAGCCTGGCTCCGCATGTTCTGCTGCCGCAGCATCACCGGCTGGCCGGGCGAAGGCGGATTGCACTTCGCGATCTGGCCGCGGAACCGTTCGTGCTGCTCGACATTCCGCCGAGCCGAACCTATTTCCTGCGCATCCTGAAATCGGCGGGGATCGAGCCGAAGATTGCATTTTCCTCGCCCTCGCTGGAAATCGTGCGCGGTCTGGTCGGCCAGGGACTGGGATATTCCATCCTGATCACGCGGCCCCATGGCGATCATTCCTATGACGGAGAACCTCTCGCCATCCGCGCCATCGCCGAGGATGTCGAGCCCGGAGAGATCGTTCTTGCAACGCTGCGGCAGATGCGCAAGACACGGCTGTTTTCGGCTTTCGAGGAGCACTGCGTGAATTATTTCAAGTCGCGCGGCGGCAAGCGATGACCGCGCCGCACGCCACCATCATCGGTGCCGGGATCGTCGGCATTTCGACAGCCGCCTTCCTGCAGCGCTCGGGATATCGCGTCACCGTCATCGACCGGCTGCCGCCGGGCGAAGGCTGTTCTTTCGGCAATGCCGGCGGCCTTGCCTTTGCCGAGATCGTGCCCGCGCTCTATCCGCGCATCCTGCTCAAGATTCCGGGCTGGTTGATGGATCCGCTGGGGCCCCTGACCATCCGTTGGTCCTACCTCCCCAAGGCGCTGCCGTGGTTTCTGGCGGCGGGGCGCAATGCCATGCCGGATCGAGTCAAAGTAATCACCGCGGCGCGCGCCGATCTGGCGCTGCGGGTGGTGGCCGATTGCGAAACCCTGCTCAAGACGGCGGGGACGGCCCACCTCATCAAGTACCAGGATACGCTGCGGGTCTATGACAATGAGACGCAATTTGCCGCCGAGGCGGCCGAGCGCAAGACCAAGAGAGCCTACGGCTACGAGATGAAGCAGCTTTCGGGCGGCGAGGCGCGCGAGCTTGAGCCGGCGCTTTCACCGCATGTGCATTGCGGCGTCTTCCACGGCGGCTGGTACTTCGTGAGCGATCCCGAGCGGGTGGTGAAGAGCATCGCGGAAGAGGTGGTGCGCAACGGCGGCACCATCATTTCCGACGATGTTCTGACGATTGAACGGGACGGAAGCCGTGCCATGCAACTGCAATTGAAAGTGGGCGGAGAACATCGCCTCGACCGTCTCGTCATCTGCGCCGGGGCCTATTCGCATTTGCTGGCGAAGCAACTCGGCGACCGCGTCTTGCTGGAAGCCGAGCGCGGCTATCACATGGTCTTGCCCAATTCCGGCGTGAATCTGTCACGCTCGATCACCTATGCGCGCACGCCCGGCGCCGCAACGCCCATGGACATGGGGCTGCGATTGGCGGGCACCGACGAGTTCGCGGGCCTTGATGCCGCGCCAAACTATGCCCGCGCCGATGCGCTGTGGAAAATCTTCAAGCGGGTTCTCCCGGGGTTGAACGCGCCCGATGCGGCCACAACCCGCTGGATGGGCCGCCGTCCAGGGACACCGGATTCACTGCCGGTGATCGGACCTTCGCAACACGCAAGCAATGTCTGGTACGGCTTCGGCCATGGCCACATGGGCCTCACCTGGGGGCCGTCGACCGGCCGGCTCATCAGCGAACTGATGACGGGGGCCAAAAGCAATATCGATCTCTCAGCCTTCCGGGCCGATCGCTTCTAGCGCCACGATATCGGCCTCGCCGCCCGGAATCTCGGCGACGTCGCCCTTGCGTTTTCCGAGAAGGGCGCGGGCCATGGGCGAGGAATAGGCAATCGATCCCTTGGCCGGGTCGGCCTCGTCCTCGCCGACGATCGCGAAGCGTTGACGCCTTCCATCGCCGCGGAGGATCGTGACGGCGGTGGCGAAGGCGGCGGTGGCGGGCAGTTTCGGCGGCTCAATCAGTCGCGCGCTGGCGCGGCGTTGCGTCCAGTAGCGCAAATCGCGGGAAGCGAGAGCAATGGCGCTCCTGTCGCCTTCATGCTGGGCATGGGCCAGTTCGCGGCGCAGGGCCTCGAGCTTCTCGTCGATGAGCCGAAGCCCCCGCGGCGTCACGAAATTGGGATTGGAGCTCACCGGGCGCTCGGGCAATTCTTCCGGCGCATCGTCCTGGTCTTTGACAAAGGCACGACTCATGGGCTCAATGGTCCCCCACTTCATCAATCGGGCGATGCTAGCACATGCGACCGGAAACGCCGCAGACGATTCATCTCAAGGATTACCAACCGGTTCCCTACAGGATCAAGAGCGTGCATCTCGATTTCGCGCTCGATCCGCAGGCCACGGTCGTGACTTCACGGCTCAAGATGGCACCCAATTTGGCGAACACGGAGACGAATGTGGCGCTCATTTTGCATGGCGAGAAGATCACGTTTCGGTCCGCTGCGATCGACGGAAAGCCGCTCTCACCGTCCGGTTATTCGGTCTCGGACACGGCTCTCACCATTGCTGCCGTGCCACAGCGGGCTTTCACCCTCGAACTCGTCACGGTCTGCAATCCTTCAGGCAACACCGAGCTTTCCGGGCTCTACATGTCGAACGGCATTTATTGCACCCAATGCGAGGCCGAGGGTTTTCGGCGCATCACCTATTTCTACGACCGGCCGGACGTCATGGCGCGCTATTCGGTGCGCATCGAAGCGCTGAAGCAGCAGTTTCCGGTGCTCCTGTCGAACGGCAATCCGGGAGAACCGGGAGATATCGCCGGCACCGGGCGCCACTTCGTCGTGTGGAACGACCCCTTCCCCAAACCCGCCTATCTCTTCGCCCTGGTGGCGGGCAATCTCGCCTCGGTGCAAGACACCTTCAAGACCATGTCGGGACGGAGCGTCCGCCTCGGCATCTACGTGGAAAAGGGCAAAGAGGACCGCTGCGCCTGGGCGATGCAGTCGCTCAAGGCCTCAATGCGCTGGGATGAGACGGCCTTCGGGCGTGAATACGATCTCGATGTCTTCAACATCGTCGCGGTCTCCGCCTTCAACATGGGGGCGATGGAGAACAAGGGGCTCAACGTCTTCAACGACAAATATATTCTTGCCTTGCCCGCCACCGCGACGGACGCCGATTACGTGAATATCGAGGCGATCATCGCGCATGAATATTTCCACAACTGGACCGGCAACCGCATCACCTGCCGCGACTGGTTCCAACTCTGTCTCAAGGAAGGGCTCACCGTCTTCCGCGACCAGGAGTTTACCTCCGACATGCGCTCGCGGGCGGTGAAGCGCATCAGCGACGTGAAGACGCTCAGGGCCCGGCAGTTCCCGGAAGACGGCGGGCCGCTGGCGCACCCGGTGCGCCCTGCTTCCTATATCGAGATCAATAACTTCTACACGCCGACGGTCTATGAGAAGGGCGCCGAGCTCTGCCGCATGATGAGGACGCTAATCGGCGTGACGGCTTTCCGCAAGGCGATGGGTCTTTATTTCGCGCGTCATGACGGCGAGGCGGCGACTGTGGAAAATTTCGTGCAATGCATGGCCGACGCCTCGGGCCGCGATTTCAAGCAGTTCTTCCGCTGGTACGAACAGGCCGGCACGCCACGCGTGATTGCTGAAGGGCGTTACGACCGCGCCGGGAAAAGCTACGAGCTGACGCTCGAACAGACCACCGCGCCGACACCCGGCCAGGCCGAGAAGCTGCCCCTTAACATTCCGCTTGGCCTCGGCCTTGTCGGGCCGGATGGCCAGGACATACCGCTCGATCTCGAAGGCGTGGGCACCCTCAATGCGCCGCTAATCGAACTGAAGGAGCAAAAAGCGACGTTTCGGTTCCGAAACATCACTGAACGACCGGTCCTTTCCATCAATCGCGGCTTCTCGGCGCCGGTGCAAATGGTCGCCAATCACTCGGCCGCCGACCAGTTGTTCCTGATGGCCCACGACCGCGACAGTTTCAACCGCTGGGAGGCCGGTCAGATGCGCGGTCGGGCTCTCATACTTGAGGCCATGGCGGACGCTCCGGCGGGCCTCGACGGCTTCAGCGAGGCCCTCGGCCGCATCCTGGACGATCCCGCACTTGACAATGCCTTCAAGGCCCTGATGCTGGGGCTGCCGAGTGAAGCCGAAATTGCCGCGGCGATCGGCAAGGATGTCGACGCCGACCTCGTTCTCGCCTCACGCGACCGCATCAGACGCGAACTTGGCCGGGCGCTTGCCCCAAGGCTCGATCGCATCTGGCGGGAGACTCGTGAGCAAGGCCCCTATGTTCCCGATCCCGCCGGCACGGCACGGCGGGCGCTGCGCTATGCGGCACTGCCGCTCATCCTGCTCGCCGATCCCGCAAAGGGGGCGGAACTCGCTCTTTCAGACCTCGAAATCCCGCACAGCATGAGCGCCGAGATCGGCGCGCTCGGGGCGCTGGTGCAGATCGAAACACCCGACCGGGAGAAGGCCCTGGCGGCATTTCACCTGCGCCACGGAGAGGATCATCTCATCACCGACAAATGGTTTGCCCTCAATGCCCAGGCGGTAGGCGGCACTGCCGCCAGACGCATCAAGACACTGCTGCAGCATCCGGATTTCAAGCTGTCGGTGCCGAACCGTGTCTATGCCCTGATCGTCACCTTCACTACCGCCAATCAGGCGGGCTTCAACGCCGCAGATGGCGCGGGCTATCGGGTGGCCGCCGATACGGTGATCGGGCTCGATCCCATCAATCCACAGGTGGCCGCCCGGGTCGCCACCGGCTTCCGCAGCTGGCGGATGTTCGACGGCGTCCGGCGCGCCGAGGCGGAGGTGCAGTTGCGGCGGATTCTGGCGGCGCCGAATCTCTCGCGGGATTGCTTCGAGATCGTCTCCCGCATGGTGCAGTAGGCCCCTGCAATACGACTGGACAAATCGATTCACTTGCGAATCAATAGGCCTGATTCGAAGACGAGCACCATTGCAATCGTTTCGGATCCGTCCCGCTGGGGAGAAAAGCGGGAAACGGGGAACAAATTGGGCAAGGCACAGATCGGCGCGCTGTTTTTCAAGGAGAGGTCGCTGCGGCTCCCCTCGCCGTTTCCGGAGCGCTGGCGCTTGGTCATCTCCGAGACGTCGCTGCGCATTCTGATTACTGCGCTCATCGCGGCGTTTCTGGCCACCCTCGGCACCGCGCTGGTGCTGCTGCTGGCGCAAAGCCGCACCGCCCATCTCGACGGACAAAGCCGGACCTCGACGCTGTATGCGCGGGCGGTCGCCCAGGACATCCGCCTGCAATATGCCGAAGACCTTGCGGCCGGCCAGACGCCGCGGCCGATGACCGCCGATCTGCTGCAGCAGGCGGCGGGCGAGGCGGCACTGAGCGAGGGCCGGATCTTCGCCGTCGTCGACCGTAATGGCCGAATTGCCGTAAGCCTGCCGGCGTCCGCCGGGTTCAATGGCCGGGACCTTGCCGAAATCCTGACGCCGCAATTCGCTGTCGGCATAGGACCAGGCCAGCCGGCGATGACGCCACTGACGCTGGCTTCTGGCGAAGAGGCCTTCGTCGCCACCTACGACCTTGGCGCCTATCCCGGCAGCCTGGTGGTGATCCAGCGCAAGTCCGACGTTCTCGCCACCTGGCGCGCCAGCGTTACCCGCGTCTCGATGCTGTTCGTCGTCACGTTGCTGGTGCTGATCATGCTCGGCGGCGCGTTCCATTGGCAGGCGGCCCGGGCCTCGGAGGCCGACAGCATGCTGGCGGTGGCAACCCAGCGTCTCGACAAGGCGCTGGACCGCGGCCAATGCGGCATGTGGGACTGGGACGTGGCGCGCGGCGTCATCTTCTGGTCCAAGTCGATGTTCGAAATCCTCGGCATGCCGGTGAAGGGCGACTTCCTCAGTTTCGGTGACGTCGCAAGCCGGCTGCATCCGGACGATGCCCAACTCGAAACCGTCGTCGAGAGTCTGCTGCGCGGCGAGCTTGTGGTCTTCGACCAGGAATTCCGCATGCGCCACGAGGACGGTCACTGGGTCTGGCTCAGGGCCCGCGCCGCACTGGCGTCAGGCGGAGCGGAGGATTCCGAGCATCTCATCGGCATCGTCTTCGACATCACCCAGCAGAAGCTGGCCGACCGGCTGAACCAGGAAGCAGAACTGCGCCTCAAGGATGCAATCGAGAACATCTCCGAGGCCTTCGTGCTGTGGGACGCCGACAACCGGCTGGTCGTGTGCAATTCCAAATACCAGCAGTTCCATTCCCTCCCCGTGCATGTCTGCGTGCCCGGTACGCCCTACGAGATCGTTACCAAGGCGGCGAAGGAGCCGTCGGTGCGCAAGCGGGTGACGGTGGTCACCGGCGATACGGCGGGGGCCAAGTCCTTCGAGGTCCAGCTTGGCGACCGGCGCTGGCTGCAGATCAACGAGCGCCGCACTAAGGACGGCGGCTTCGTCTCGGTCGGCACCGACATCACCGCGCTCAAGAAGCAGGAAGAGCGGCTGCTTGCGTCGGAACGCGAATTGATGGTCACGGTGCGCGATCTGCAAAAGGAGCGCCTGCTCGCCGACCAGCAGGCGCAGCGGCTTGCCGATCTCGCCGACAAATACGCCCGCGAAAAGACCCGCGCCGAAGCGGCCAACCGTTCCAAGTCGGAATTCCTCGCCAACATGAGCCACGAACTGCGTACCCCGCTCAATGCCATCATCGGCTTCAGCGAAATCATGCAGGCGCAGATGTTCGGACCTTTGGGCTCGGAGAAATACACCGAGTATTCGCGCGACATTCAGCGTAGCGGCCAGTTCCTGCTCGACGTCATCAACGACATTCTCGACATGTCGAAGATCGAGGCGGGCCGGCTGCAGCTTGAGATCGAGAAGGCGCCGCTCGACGGAATTTTCGAGGAGATCATGCGTCTCATCGGCCCGCGGGCGCTGGAAGGCGGGATTACGATCGCCCGCCACGTGCCCAAACCGTTGCAGATCGAGGCCGACCGGCGCGCCATCAAGCAAGTGTTCATCAACCTGCTCTCCAACGCGGTGAAATTCACGCCCGAAGGCGGCCGCGTGAACATTCGCGCCGCGCGCGAGGGCGAGATGCTCGTTATCGCCATCAAGGATACGGGCATCGGCATTCCGGCGGCTGACATCGAAAAGCTCTGCCGGCCCTTCGAGCAGGTGGAAAACCAGTTCACCAAGAGCCATGGCGGTTCTGGCCTCGGCCTCGCCATTTCAAGGTCACTGGTCGAACTTCACGGCGGCTCGCTGATCATCGAAAGCGAAGTGGGCGTGGGTACCGAAGTCCGGGTGGTCCTGCCCTGCAATCCACCACCGCAGACGCACCAGATCGCATAGGCGCTGCCCCCAAATGCAAGGGCACCACCGCGAATCGGCCGTCCGCGCCCGTTTAGAATCCCGATGCCTCGAGAAATCGCCGGATGAGCGGTAGTTTCGGCCCCTTCCGCCAGACAAGGCTGATGGTCAGGCGTTTTGCCGAAGTGAGAGTCCGGAACACCAGACCACCGCCCTGATAGAGTTTCGGCACACCGGCATAGAATGTCACACCCAGTCCCTTGGACGCGAGACCGAAGAGTGCCGCTGCACTCGACGCCTCATGAACGATGCGGGGACTGGCGCCTTCCTCTGCATAGAGAGCAAAGACGAAATCACGAAACACCGACCACTCATTCTCGCTGCCGAGCAGGATAGGCTCATCGATCAGGTCCTTGAGCGCGATGCTGCGCCGCCGGGCCAGCCGGTGTCCTGCCGGTAGCGCTACCACCACCGGTTCCTCGGAGAGAACCATCATGTCGACATGGAGTCCGGACATCCGCCCAATCATGATGCCCATGTCGGCCTTGCCCTCCATCAGGGCGAGGCGCTGCTGAGAAGTAGACATATAGGTGAGTTCGATGCGGATGCCGGGTTCTGCCACCCTCGCTGCCGCGACCATGTCGGGCAGCAGGCGGTGCACGGCAAAGTCCATGTAAGCCAGAGTCAGAGAGCCCATCATGCCACGGGCGGTGTTCTGGGCAGTCCGCACCGCGCCGGATAGTTGGTTCATAAGCGAGCGGGCTTCGGAGAGGAAGGCCTTTCCCGCCTCCGTCAACTGCACATGACGGGTGGTGCGCTCCAGGAGCCGGACCTGCATGTCCTCCTCAAGGTTCCGGATCAGGCGGCTCAGCGCCGGCTGCACGGTACCGAGCCGTTCCGCGGCGCGGTGAAAATTGAGCTCCTCGGCCACAGCCGCGAAGGCCTTGAGATGGCGGATTTCGATCATGCTTATTGATACCACAATAGTATCAATTGATCAAAATAAAGCATTTCACGGCGTCTTCCGGCTGCGGCAGGCTTCACTTCCGGACCCCAACGGAGACCGCCGTCATGCAGACCAGCGATGAAGTCAAAAAGGCACTTGAAATCGTATTCAAAGCGAATGCCGAATTCTACAAGACGCGCGGCTTCCAGCGTCGCATCGGCTATGGCAAGAAGCCAGCGCTTCTCAGTATCGATCTCGCCAATGCCTGAACGCGGCCGAACAATGCCTTTACCTGCGACGGCATGGATGAGATCATCCCCGCGACCCAGAAGCTTCTCGCCGCCTTCCGCCGCCGCGGCCTCCCCGTGATCTATACGACGACTGCCTACGACGTAACGGACCGCAATGTGCCGGGTGACATGGGCCTTTGGCACCACAAAATACCTGTCGAAGTGTTGAAAGTGGCCTCCGAAGCGACGACCATCGACAGCCGCATAGTTCTCATCGAAGGAGAGCATGTCATCGTCAAGAAGCGGGCCAGTGCTTTCCACGGCACCTATCTCTCGGGCATGCTCAAGACCATGGGCGTCGATATGGTGATCGTGACCGGCGTCACGGCCGCCGCCTAGGTTCGCAACTCGATAGAGGATGCCATTGCCGACGGTTCCCGCCCCATCGCGGTCCGCGATGCGGTCGGCGACGTCGAGCCGCTGGATAAGGTTCCGACCTATCTTGACTCAAATGACCTGAACGTATGAAGTGGTATCAATCAGGTGTCAGGAATGGAGGGGACAATGATCCGTGTCGGTGTCGATGTTGGCGGAACATTCACGGACATTGTGCTCGAACGAAGCGGAAACGGCGGCAAGCAGTCGATCTTCGTCCATAAGGTCGCCTCAACCCCGGCCGATCAATCGATCGGCGTGGTGAAGGGCATCGTCGAGATCTGTAGGATGGCGGATGTCCCGCCCGGCGATGTCGACATGGTGTTTCACGGCACGACGGTTGCCACCAATATGGTGATCGAGCGCAAGGGCGCGGAAGTCGGCATGATCACCACCCGCGGCTTTCGCGACATTCTCCACATGGCGCGCCACAAGCGGCCGCACAATTTCTCGCTGCAATATGACGTGCCATGGCAGTCGAAGCCGCTCGTCAAGCGTCGCAATCGCATCGTCGTCGATGAGAGGATCATGCCGCCCACTGGCGAGGTCGTGGTTCCGCTCGATGAAGCGCAGGTGCGCGAGGCCGCCGAACTCTTCAAGAAGCGCGGCCTCGATGCCGTAATTGTCTGCTTCCTCTTCTCGTTCCTGAACGATGGCCACGAGAAAAGGGCGAAGGCCATTGTCGAGCGCATCATGCCCAATGCTTTCATCTGCTGTTCCTCGGAAGTTGTGAACGTCATTCGTGAATATGAACGATTCTCGACCTCGGCGATGAACGCCTACATCGGGCCCAAGACATCGCTTTATCTCCGCCGCCTTGAAAACCGTCTCAAGGAGAATGGCATCAGTGCCAAAGTGCGTATCATGCAGTCGAACGGCGGCATTTCCACCATCGAGAATTCCTCGGTCCGTCCGGTCGGGCTTCTGTTGTCCGGTCCCGCCGGCGGCGTCATCGGCGGCCGCTGGACCGGAGCGGCGTGTAAGACCAAGAATGTCATAACCATCGACATCGGCGGCACTTCGGCGGACATTTCCGTCATCCAGAACGGGGAACTGCGCATCAAGAACCCGCGCGACACGGAAGTGGCATCGCTCCCGGTTCTGGTACCGATGATCGATATTGACGCGATCGGCGCCGGCGGCGGCTCGATTGCCTATCTCGATCCGGGTGGCGCTTTTCGCGTGGGCCCGCGCTCGGCTGGCGCGGATCCGGGGCCTGCATGCTACGGCAAGGGCGGCACGGAACCCGCGGTCACGGATGCGCAGGTGGTTCTGGGCCGCCTCGATCCCGAACACTTTCTGGGAGGCGATCTCAAGATCGACCCCAAGCTTTCCTACATGGCCGTCGAGGAACACATTGCCAAGAAGCTCGGCCTACCGGTGAAGGATGCGGCACTCGGCATACTTAGAGTCGTCAACAACAATATGGCGCTCGCGATAAACGCCAATTCGGTGGCGAAGGGCATCGACCCGCGCAATTTCACGCTCATGGGGTTCGGCGGCGCGGGTCCGCTGCATGCGACCGCCCTTGCCGAGATGATCCATGCGAAGGACGTGATCGCGCCGCTCCATCCCGGAATCACTGCGGCCATGGGCCTGCTCCTGACCGAGCTCCAGTATGAGTTCACCCGTTCTGTGCTCGTCGTCGCCAACAAGGCGGATGCGAAGGAATTCGCCGAGGTCAATGAGATCGTCAATGAACTGAAGGCGCTCGCCGGCAAGCAGCTTGCCGCTGACGGCATTCCGGCCTCGAAGCATCGTTTCACCGGCATTGCCGAGTGCCGCTATGTCGGCCAGGGCTTCGAGCTGCGCGCCGTAATGCCGAAAGAGCCGCTCTCGAAGAAGAACATTGCAACGGTGATCAAGAGCTTCTACGCCGCCCACAAGCAGGTCTATGGCCACGCCTTCGAGGACCAGCTGGTTGAAATCATCACCGTGCGCGTCGTCGGCACGGCCGAGGTCGAGACGCTGAAGCTCCCCAATCTCAAAAAGGGCAACCGCAGCAATCCCGCGGATGCGAAACTATATGTGCGCGAGACCGTGTTCGACGACGGGAAGGCGCTTAAGACGCCGCGCTACGATCGCGGCAAGCTTTTGGCGGGCGACAAGATCACCGGGCCCGCCTTGATCGTCCAGCACAATTCAACAACGCTTGTTCCGCCCAGATACCGGGCAACCGTGCTCGGCCACGGCGACATCCATTTGAGCCGCGGAAAGTAACGGGAGGGGACCATGGCGAAGAAGACAAAGGCCAAGAAGATCGATCCCATCTCGCTGCAGGTCATCGGCGGCGCGCTTCATTCCATCGCCGAGCAGATGGGCAATGTGCTCTACCGCATGTCCTATTCCTCGATCATCCGCGAAAGCCAGGACCTGGGCGCCGGCCTCTTCGACACGCGCTACAATACGCTCTGCGAGTCCGATTCGACGCCGATGCATATCGGCTCGCTTCCCGGCTATCTGCGCGGCATCGAGCAGACGATCAAGCTCAAGGACTGGAAGCCGGGCGATTGCGTGCTGCACAATCACCCCTACTTCGGCGCCAGTCACTCGCCCGATATCGCCGTGGTCATGCCCGTATTTTTCAAGGGCGAACTCGTCGGTTTCTCCGCCAACACGGCGCACCATGTCGATATTGGCGCGGCAACGCCGGGCCTCATCATCGATGTGCCGGACATGTTCGCCGAAGGCATGCTGATGAATGCGCTCAAGCTCTATGACGGCGGCAAGCGCAACGAAAGCATGTGGAACTACATTCGCGGCAATACCCGCGTTCCAAGTCTCGTCATGGGCGATCTCGAAGCGCAGATCGCTTCCGCCGAGCTCGGCATGAAACGCTTCCAGGAGCTCCTCGCCACCTATGGCAAGGCTACGGTTTTTCAGGCCTCGGAACAACTGATGGACTACACGGAGGCGATGCTCCGCCGCGAGATCGCGAAAATTCCCGATGGCGAATATGTGGCCGAAGGTTTTCTCGACGATGATGGCCGCAACCGCGACAAGACGCTCCCCGTGAAAGTCACCGTGAGGGTCAAAGGCGACGGCGTGGAGGTCGATCTCACGGGTTCGGCGCCGCAGACGCCGACGGCCTTCAACGTGCCCTTCGAGGGATCGACCAAGGTTGCCTGCTTCTTCGCCTTCCGGGCTCTGCTGCTCGATACCTATACGCACAGCGAGTATATTCCGCAGAACGAGGGCTCGTTCCGGCCCGTGAAGGTCACCGCCCCCAAGGGCTCGATCTTCAATCTGATCCCGCCGGTCGCCGCCGAAGCCCGTTTCTGCCAGATCCAGCGCGTCGTCGACCTCATCATCAAGGCGCTGGCGCCGGTCGTGCCGGACAAATGCACGGCCGGCAATGGCGCCACTCTCTCATTCGCCGCCTATTCCGGCGTTCGCCCCTCGGGCGACTACTGGGTGTTCCTCGAAGTGAACGAGGCCGCGATGGGAGGCCGCCCACTATCCGACGGGCCAGACACGATCGAAGAACTGATGCGCAATACGCGCAACAATCCACTCGAAGACTTGGGCATGCACATCCCCCTGATTTGCGACCGCTATGAGTGCCGCTCCGATGTCTTCCCGGGGGCCGGTAAATTTCGCGGTGGCCAGGGCGTCATCAAGTCCCAGCGCTTCCTGACGCCCGGCTTCGTCACGCATGAGTCGGACCGGCACAAGGATGCGCCCTGGGGCATTTTCGGCGGCAAGCCCGGCGCCGTCGGCCGGCTCGAAACCTACAACAGCGCAACACCCGGCGAGATCACGCAAAACCCGGCGAAGTTCTCGGGGCTGCGCGTCAATCCTGGCGATGTCGTATCCTACATCTCGCCCTCGGGCGGCGGCTACGGCGACCCACTCGACCGCGATCCGCAGAAAGTCCTTGACGACGTTCTCGACGATTTCATCAACATTGCCCACGCCCGCGATGTCTATGGCGTTGTTCTCAGGGAAACCGATGACGGCTATGGCTGGGGCCTCGACTTGGCCGCAACGCAAGCGCGGCGCGCCGGATTGCGGAGTTAGACGATCAGGCGCCGGACCGCTTCAGCACAAAGGCCGCGAACGACCGCTCGATTTCCGCACGCGCAAGCCCCTTCACGATGAACACGATCCGCGAGCGGCGGTCGCTGTCGGGCCAATGATCCATATGCACGGGCGGATGGACCAGGTGCTGCACTCCGTGGACGGCCACGGGCGCCGCTTCGTCGTCGATGCTGAGAATACCCTTCACGCGGAGAATCTCGAGCCCATGCCGGTTGAGGAGCATCGAGAGCCAGAGGCCGAAGGCCGTCCAGTCGAGGGGGCGGTCCTCGACGATGGAGAACGCGTGGATATCCGCGCCATGGCGGTTCACGTCGTGAGCGCGATGACGAGTGCCTTCCGCCCCCTCGGCATCGAACCAGCGGCGTACCTCAGCACTTTTTGTGGCGACATCGAAGAGATCGTGGCCGATTAGCGTTTCCGGATCGAATGAATCGTTCGCCACGCGCACCATGGGAGCCACGGGATTGAGGGTCTTCAGCCGCGCGATCAGCCTTCCTGTCGCCTCCTCATCGGCTAGATCGGTCTTGGTGATGGCGAGCCTGTCGGCCACCGCCGCCTGTTTCAGACATTCGATCTGACGGTCCAGCTGGCCCCAGCCATTGACGGCATCGACCGTTGTGATCACGAGGCCCAACCGGAAGTGATGGCGCAGCACCCGATCGGCCGTGATCGTCGTGAGGATCGGGAACGGATCGGCAAGGCCGGTGCTTTCAATCACCAGGCGGCGGAAGGACGGAACGGTCCCGCGGTCGCGCTTCTCATGCAGATCGCGGATCGCATCCGAAAGTTCGCCACGGATCGTGCAACACAGGCAGCCAGATTGCAGCAGTACCATCGTGTCGTCGATGCGCTCGAGCAAATGATGATCGAGGCCTACCTCGCCGAATTCATTGACGAGAACGGCCGTATCGGAAAGGGCCGGTGAGCGCAGCAGCTTCTGCAGAAGTGTTGTCTTGCCCGATCCAAGAAAACCCGTGATCAGGTTGACCGGCGTGAAATCGGGCCACGCCCGCTCAGCCACTCAGCGCCTCGCGCCGCGCCAAGACTTGGCTGTCGAGCGGGTCGCACGGCTGGCCGGAGAGTCGTTCAGCGGCGGTCCACAGAGGCGACAACGTGTCGATGACCTCCGACTTGCCCGTCGCCGTCCGCAGCACATAGGAGGCGCCCTGCCAATCCTCGAGCGCAAGCCCGAAGAGTCTCAGGATCAGATTGGCTTCCGAAATGCGCCGCGTGCGTTCGCGGCGGCGCTCGGTGAGCGAGAGCGAGCGCACATAGACGCCCGGCCTCGCGACCGGGTCGGTCCAGTGATCGTCGCCGCCGAGAACGCCGCAGAGCGCGCACATTGCTATTTCTTCCGCGGAAACTTCTTGGCGAAGTCGTCCGCCATCTCGTTCATGGTGACGAACTTCACACCCGGATGCGAGGCCATGTGATTGTAAAGCCGTTCGAGCATCATTAGCACATGGGGCCGCCCGGACACATCGGGATGTATCGTCATCGGGAACACCGCGTAATCGTATTCGCGATAGACCCAATCGAACTGGTCGCGCCACATTTGCTCGATGTCGCGCGGATTGACAAAGCCGTGGCTGTTCGGTGATTTCTTGATGAACATCATCGGCGGCAGATCATCGAGATACCAGCTCGCCGGGATCTCGATGAGACCCGTCTCCTTGCCGCGTTTCAGGGGCGTCATCCAGGCACTCGGGTGCTTCGAGTAGTCGATCTTCGTCCAGCTGTCGCCGACGCGAACGTAATAGGGAACGTGGTCATGATGCATCAGCGAGTGGTCGTATTTGATGCCGCGCTCAAGCAAGAGCTCGTTGGTGATGGGCGAGAATTCCCACCACGGCGCCACATAGCCCGTCGGCCGCTTGCCCGAGAGCTTGGTGACGAGCTCGATGCATTTGTCGAGGATCACGGTTTCCTGCTCCCGCGTCATGGCGATCGGGTTCTCGTGCGTATAGCCGTGGATGCCGATCTCGTGGCCGGCATCCGCCACCATCTTCATTTCCTTCGGGAACGTCTCGATGGAGTGCCCGGGGATGAACCAGGTGGTCTTGATTCCAAGTCGATCGAAAAGTCTGACAAGCCGCGGCGAACCCACTTCGCCGGAAAACATGCCGCGCGAAATGTCGTCGGGCGAGTCCTCGCCGCCGTAGGAGCCGAGCCAGCCGGCGACGGCGTCGACATCGATGCCAAATCCACAGAGAATTGTTTTCGTCATGTGAGATCCTCCTGATGCATTACCACTTGGTCGTCCATTTCGGGTCTTCGAGCGCTACTGGATAGGCAAGGCCGTAGTCGAGCGGTGGCCGAATCACGTATTTCCTGTCGAAGGGCAGCCAGTCATAGGCAACGCCGGAGCGGACGATGTAAGGCCAATCGGGATGAGTGAGGCTCGGCCGTCCGAGGGCGACCATGTCGCCGCCACCCGAGGTGAGACAGGCCTCCGCCTCCGCGCCATCGGCAATCCCGCCGTTGGTGATAACCGGAAAGCCGGACGCATCGCGCGAGGCGGCCGGCATGGGAACCTTGGACTCGGGATCGCGATTGTCGCGCCAGCCGAAACTTGACCAGTGGATCGCATCGATGTTGGCGCCCGGCAGCGCCTTGCCGATGGCTTTCGCGTATTCAACCCCACCGGGCCAGGCACCTGTAAAGTCGTCCACTCCGTCCTGCGAGATGCGCAGCGTGATGATTTTGTCCTTGCCGATTGCCTTACGGACCTTCTCGCAAACGAGCCTGGCGAAGCGCACGTTGTTCTCCGGCGATCCGCCGTATTCGTCGCTGCGCAAATTGGTTTTTGGCGTGATGAATTGCCAGATCAGGTAACCGTTGGCCCCGTGAATTTCCACACCATCGAACCCGGCCTCGACGGCGCGTGCCGCGCCGTCGGCGAAGCCTTGCGCCACTTTCTCGATTTCCCTGCCCGTCAGCGCCCGCGCCCTGCCGAAGGTAACCTTCGGCCAGGCCTTGTTCTTGATGTTGCGGATGCCGCGTTCATAGTCGTTGTCCGTGTAAAGGGTCCAGCCGCCGCTTTGCGTCGCGGACGCGCTCACCGGCGCCTTCCCGCCAAGCACGCGCGGATCGGATACGCGCCCGCCATGCATGATCTGCAAGATCGCCGTCGCGCCATGATCGTGAACGGCCTTCGTAACCTTCTTCCAGGCCTTCACATGCTTCTTGTTCGCGATTCCGGGTTGCGAGAGATAGGCGCGGCAGCCCAGCTTGTCGTCTTCGTAAGTGCCCTCGGTAATGATAAGCCCGAAGCCGCCGCGCGCGCGCCGCGCATAATAGGCTGCCATTTCCTCCGTCGGCGTGCCGTCGGCTTCCGCCATCTGGCGGGTCAGCGGCGCCATGGCGATCCGGTTCTTGATCGTGTGGCCGGCGAGTGTAATCGGAGAAAAAAGTTGTCTGTAGACTTCAGTCACGCGCGCGTATCCCTCACCAAGTCCTCGATCGAAAGTCCTGCGGACAGCAATTCCGCGTCCCGGCCGTGCCGGGCCGAAACCAGAAAACCGGTCGGCATATCTTCATGGTCGCACCCGCTCGGAATGGCCAGGCCGCACCAGTCGAGAAAATTTCCCAGCATGGTATTGCGCAAGGTCTTGGCGTTGGTGCGGAAGAACACATCCTGATCTGCGGCGAGCGGGGCGATGTCCATGGCCACATGCGGGGTGGTCGGAAAAATGGTGAACGCATCGCCGATAAGAGCATTGCATTCGGCAATCAATTTTTGCCGTTGCTGGAGCACATCCACGAGATCGACGGCGGTCATCGTCTCCGCCATGCGGATGCGGCGCACCACGCGCGCGTCCATCCGCTCGGCATCCGGCCCGAACACGCGATTCCAATGCAGGTGCAGGGCTTCGGCGCTGAGCAGGTGGCCGCGCTTTTGGATAAGATCGAGGATCGCGTCGAAGGCCGGAATTTTCATCCAGCGGATTTTTGCGCCGGCCTTTGCGATCCGCGCCAGAGCCGCATCGAAATTCTCCTGAACGGCGGTTTCGCATTCGTCGAACACGACGTTCTCCGGAACGATGAATCTTAGCTCCCTGATGGGTCTCTTGCGGGCCCGGGGGCGCGCCAGGCCGCAAAACACCGCGTCGGCGAGAACGCAGTCCTCGACGGTGTGGGCCAGCGGTCCCAGCGTATCGAGCGTCCGCGACAGCGGAAACACGCCATCCATCGGATAATGGCCGGTCGAGCTCTTATAGCCGGTGACGCCGTTGAAGGCGGCGGGAATGCGGATCGAGCCGCCCGTGTCGGTGCCGATGGCAATGGGCACGATACCTCTTGCCACTGCGACCGCCGAACCGGACGACGACCCGCCTGGGGAACGCGCGGGTCCCGTGCCGTTGGGATTGCGTGGCGTTCCATAGTGCGGATTGAGGCCGATACCTGAATAGGCGAACTCCGTCATGTTGACGGAACCGGTTAACACAAGACCCGCACGGCGCCCCGCGCCGACAAGTGCTGCATCCTGTTTCGCCGGTGGATTAGTCCTGAGCACAATCGAACCGGCTGTCGTGACCCGGTTCTTGAAGTCGAAGAGATCCTTCCAGGCTACCGGAATGCCATCGAGCAGGCTCGCCGGATCTCCGGCCCTCAACCGTTTCCTCGCGGCCTTCGCTTCTGCCAGCGCCCGCGTCTCGAAGACCTCGATGAAGACTGCCGGATCGGCGCAGGACTTGATTCGTTCGAGCGTGGCCTCGGTAAGTTCCACGGGATCGATTGAGCCCTTGCGCAGTTTCCGGCTCAACTCAGCTGCTGTTGGAAAGACCATGATACGCGCCCTATTGGAGGATGACGGTTGCGCCGTCTTTTTTCCAGGCCAGCAGAATCCTGTCGCCCACCGCAAACCGCCCGCCATACTTGTCGGCATGACCTTCAATCGCGACAGGCTCGCCCGAAGCAAGGGAAACAGTCATCTGCACGATATGCCCGATCTGCTGCAGCCGCTCGATCTTTCCGGGTATGACACCCCTGCCATAGTCTTTCTGAATTTTGGCTCTGGCGGTTTTTTCCGGAAGAAGATCGACGGCTTCGGCGGGAAGTATGAGACTCGCCCTGGCACCTTTGCTTGCGGATCCGGTTACGGCACTTCCCGCCAGCGCGCCGAAGGCCGTATCAAGCGTGACGCCAGTCCGGTCCGATGCCCGCACCGTACCGGGAATGATCGTATTGCGGCCGATGAATTTCGCGACGAACAGGTTCCGCGGCCGTGTATAAAGCTCGTAGGGCGGGCTTATCTGCTCGATGCGGCCCTCGCTCATGACCACGATCCGGTCGGAGAGAGCCAGGGCTTCCGACTGTGCGTGGGTCACGAACACGAATGTGATGCCAAGACTTCGCTGCAGGAGTTTGAGCTCGGCCTGGATATTCTTGCGCAGGTTTGCGTCGAGTGCGCCGAGCGGTTCGTCCAGCAGGAGAATGTCGGGCTCGACCACCAATGAGCGGGCCAGCGCGATGCGCTGGCGCTGGCCTCCGGACAGCCGGTCCGGGCGCTGCTCCGCCACGTCGGTGAGGCCGAGCTTGTCGAGAATGCGGTCGACCTTGCGGTCGCGATCGGCGGCGGGGACGTTCTTTACATCGAGACCGAAATTCACGTTGCCGCGCACCGTCATATGCGGGAACAGCGCATAGTTCTGGAAAATCATCGAAGTCGGCCGCTGCTCGGGCAAGAGGTCGTTGATCCGCTTGCCTCGAATGTTGATATCACCCGAGCTGATCGTTTCGAAGCCGGCGATCATGCGCAGCGTCGTGGTCTTGCCGCAGCCCGAAGGCCCGAGGAAAGCAATGAACTCGCCTTTGTTGACGTCGAGATTGAAGTCGATCACGGCCGCGGTGCCGTTATCGAACACCTTGCCGACATGCGATAATTGAAGATCGTAAGTCACGCTTGCCCGATTTCTCTAAGGAACGACCGGCCGGGGCGCGAACCTCGGCCGGCGTGATTTGAGTTTAGGCCGAGAGGAACTCGTCCCACTTTTGGATGAGATGGTCGTACTCGTCCGGCCACTGGTGCCAGTAGGCGACGTTCGCCGAGCGGGTTTCGAGCGAGCCGCCGTCGCGCAGATCGCCTTCCTTGATACCGCGGTCGGGCGCGCCGACCCAAGGTTTGCCTTCGTACCAGAAGGCGTATTTCTCGGGCGGCATGACGTCCTTGATGTTGGTTGTCGGCGAGTAGTAGCCCTGCTCGGAGACGGTGATCGCCGGCGGCCCGGAGAGCCAGTAATCGCAATAGGCGATGACCGCATCCATGTTCGGGGTGCCGGTGATGGCCGAGTTACCGATGGACCAGGCGCGATAGCCTTCCCTCGCGACCGCATAGGCGCATTCAATGCCTTGTGCCTTCACCGCCATGACGGCGGGCTGCCAGGCGTCGGCAAGGATCATTTCGCCGGATGCGAGCAGGTTCACGAGTTCACCGAAATCGCCCCACAGCGCCCGGAACTGTCCGTCCTTCTTCTTGGAGATCAGGAACTTTGCGGCCTCGTCGATCGATGCCTTGTCCGGATTGCCGGGGTTCGGCACGTTAAGAAGACCCAGCGAGTTCATCGCGATGACCGCCTCGCCGAAGGCAATGAGCGGATCGACATTGAGGCCGGTCTTGCCCTTGAACTTCGAATCGAAGATGGCGGTCCAGGTTGAGGCTTCTTCCGCCGACACGAGATCGGGACGGTAGCCGATCGAATCGTAGTTGTAGACGGTTGGAACCATCCACAGCTCCGTCTGGGCCTCGTCCTTCCATATCTGGCCGACGATCTGGGCGCGCTTCTCCCACTTGTCGGAGCCCTTGGTGAAGGTGTCGCGGATGTTGCCCCAGTTCTTCATGGCCGAGGTCGGGATGGCGGTGATCTTGTCGGTGGCGATCACGGCGGGCAGGCGCTCGCCGATGGTCTCCCACACATCATAGGCCGTGGAGCCCGAGAGCAGTTCCGTCTGCGTGTTCGGGAAGATGTCGGCCTTGCCCGAAACCGCCTTGACGCCGGACTTTTCCTTGAAGTCGTTGAGGATGCGTTCCTGCACCGTCACCGACAGGCCAACCGTGCGAAGCTCCTGCTCCGCCAGGCTCGCGGCGAAGGCTTGTTGGGCACCCAGAAAGGGGAACCCGCCCGAAGCGACGATCGCTGCACCGCCGGCCGTCCCTTTCAGGAGCTTGCGGCGGGATAGATGGTAATCACGCATGTTACTTTCCTCCGTTTGTTGACTCTCTCAAATGCCGCCCTCCGCCGCGCGCTAATAGCGCCCGACCAGAAGGCCGCCATCTACCACCACCGTTTGCCCGGTCATGTAGCGAGCGGCGTTGGATGCCAGGAACAGGATGACATCGGCGATATCTTCAGGCTCGCCGATACGGCCCATGGGAATGAACGCGCCAGCCTTGTCGGCTTCCGGCCCCAGGGAATGCTCTTTGGACAACAGCTGCGCCGTCCGGATGTAGCCGGGCGCGATGCTGTTGACGCGGATTCCGTCACGTGCGAGCTCGACGGCGAGGCCGCGCACCAAGCCTACGACGCCGGCTTTCGCCGACGAATAATGCACATGTTCGTCCCAGCCGTAGGCGACGCCCATGATCGAGGACACGCAGACGATGGCTCCCGCCTTGCGCTTCTTCATGCCAGGCAGGGCGGGACGCACGACGCGGAAAATGCCCTTGAGGTCGATGTCGAAGGTGTAATCCCACTTCTCGTCGGTGAGCTCTGGCAGTGGCACCTTGTGCGCGATGCCGGCATTGGCGACGATGCAGTCGATGGCGCCGTGCTTCTTCTCAACCGAGCCGACGAGCGCGTCCGCCCCCGCGGTCGAGCGCACGTCGAGGCGGTGGAACTCCGCGCTGCCCTTAGCCACCGTGATCTCGTCGACGACGGCGTTGCCTTCCTTTTCGAGCACATCGGTGACGATCACATGATAGCCCGACTTGGCGAAAGTCTTGGCCGTCGCGCGGCCGATGCCGATGCCGGCGCCCGTGATCAGGACAACACCCGTCATAGCATCACATCTCCGGAATTGGGCCCAAGCGTTTGACCGACGAACAGCGCAGCCTCGGGCGAGCAGAGAAAGGCGACGGTGGCCGCCACTTCATCCGGTTCGCCGAAACGCTGAAGCGGAAGCCCGGCCGCCTTGGCCTTGCGCCAGTCCTCCGAGAGCGCCATGACGAGCGGCGTGTTAATCGGGCCGGGGGCTACGGCATTGACCCGAACGCCGTCGGCGCTCACTTCGCGCGCCAGCGCCTTTGTCATGCCGATGATCGCCGCCTTGGCGGCGCTGTAGTGCACAAGCTCGGCGCCGCCGATCTGCCCGAGCTGCGAGGCAATATTGACGATGACGCCGGACTTCTTCTTCAGCATCGCCGGCAGCACCGCGCGCGTACAGAGATAGGTGCCGCGCACATGCACCGCGAACATGCGGTCGAAATCCTCAGGTCTCAGATCGACAAAGCGCGCCTGGTGCACATGTCCGGCATTGTTGACGAGGTGAGTGCAGTCGCCGAAGGCCGCGCGGCAGACTTCGCGCATCCTCGCCACGTCGTCTTCCTTCGATACATCTCCACCCACGGCGCGCGCCGTGCTGCCGATCTCCTTGGCAACCGCCGCCGCAGTCTCCGCGCGGTAGTCGTTGACGATCACGCCGTAGCCGTCCTTCGCCAATCTCCTGGCGATTGCCCGCCCGATGCCCGATCCGGCACCTGTGACGATCGCGGCTTTCATGCTATCTCCTCCTGGATGGCGATCTTCCTCGCGCGTCTGACGCTCATGGTCATGAGAATGGCGTAGACCGCGAGCAGCGAGAACGAGAAGAGCGTGGTCAAGACGCCGAAGGCGAAGACGTTGGGATGAATCTCGACCGAGAAGGTTCCGTAGATTGCCAGCGGCAAGGTCTGGTCGCGGCCGGAGGCGAAGAGCGTGCGAGAGAATTCGTCGTAGGACAGCGTGAAAGCGAAGAGCATGGCCGAGAGCACGCCGGGGAAAATCAGCGGGAAGGTGACTTTCCGGAACGTGCGCCAGGGCGAGACGCCAAGCGACCACGCGGCCTCCTCCACCGATGCGTCGAACCGGTTGAGGATCGCCAGCATCACGAGGAAGGCGAAAGGGAAAGTGTAGACCACATGGGTCACGAAGGCGGTACTCCACCAGTGCCGCTCGATCCCCACCGTGTTGGCCACCAGCGCCGTGCCAAGGCCGGTCAGCACGCCGGGCACCATCATGCCGAGCACGATCAGGTAGAAAACGACGCCCGATCCCCTGAACTTCGACCGGAAGGCCTGCGCCGACATGACACCCAACACCGTGGAGGTCACCATCGTCATGAAGGCAAGCGTCAGCGAGCGGATCAGCGATTGGCCGAGGGGCAGCGGCGCAATCCGCGATGGCGGCGTCAGCCCGAAAATATGCTGATACCAGTAGATCGACCATTCGATGATCGGGAATTGCGGCCCGCCTTCCGGCCCCTGCTGGAAGGAGAGGATGCCGAGCACGATGAAGGGCCCGTAAAGGAACAGGATGAAGAGCGCGACATAGACGCCAAGAATGGGCTTGAGCACACGGGACTCCATGCCTCAGAGCTCCTTCTTGAGATCGACCACGCGCAGGAACCCCGCGATCACTAGGCCCATGATGATCGTGAGGATGACGCCGACCACCGAAGCCAGCGCCCATTTGAGGGAACCCACCTGCGTCACGATGATATTACCCAGGAGGTTAACCTTGCGGCCCGAGAGCGCCGCCGAGGTGGCGAATTCGCCGAGCACCATGACGGACACAAAGATTGCGCCGACGACCACGCCGGGCAGGCTCAGGGGGAAGATGATCTTGGTGAAAATCCGCCGGAAGCTCGCGCCCAGGTCGCGCGCAGCCTCGATGATGTTGGGATCGATGCGGCCCAGCATGAAGGCGATAGGCCCCACCATGAACACCACGTAGATCTGCGTCATGCCGATGACCACGGAAAGTTCGGTGAACAGCAGCGCCTCGATGGGTGCCGAAGTCAGCCCGAATTTCTGCAGAAGGATGTTGATCGCACCTTCCTTGCCAAGCATCGGCCGCCAGGCCAGCACACGGATGAGAAAGGACGTCCAGAAGGGAATAACGCAGATCACGAGCAGAACCGTGGACAGCGTCTTGTTCTTCACGAACAGCCCGACGAACAGCGCCGTCGGATAGCCGATTACGAAGGTCGTCGCGAGCACGATGAGCCAGATGCGGATGGTGGTCCACAACGATGCGAGGTAGGTGTCGGAAGTGAAGAACTGTTGCCAGCTCGCGAGCGTTAGAACCGGTTCGATCTTGAAGGTCGTCTGTGTCCAGAGCGACACGTAGATGATCATCAGGATTGGAACAACCAGGAACAGCGCCATCCAGATCGCGCCCGGCGCAATCAGCCACCAGGTCTTCGATGACGGGGAAATCCCGTTCGTCCTTGCCGTTTCGTCTGCCGCTGCCATTGCCCACCCTAACCGAATACGATTGCGTCTTCCGGCTTCCACCGGAGTACGTACCGGCCCTTGGGCTCGAAGGTCTGTGGCGCGCCATGGCTCAGGTGATGCTCGACCTCGACGATCTGTCCGCCGGCCGCTTCGAAGAAATACATGATCGAGGAGCCGAGATACTCGCTCGTCACGAAGGTGGCCGGAATTCCGGGCCCTTTCGCCTTGCCGTTCGCGGGGCCCGGCGTAATCCGGTCGTAGCGGATCACGTAGGCGGGGTTCTTGCTGGCCATCTTCTTGCCATAGGCGAGCGTGCCATAGGGGCATTCGAAGGCATCGCCCTTGAGCCGGCCTTCAATCACGTTGTAGCGGTTGAGGAACTTCGCGACATTGGGGGTCGCCGGCGTGTTGTAGATGCGGTCGGGCTTGCCGAATTGAGCGATCCGTCCGCGGTCGAGAACGATCACGCGGTCGCCCATGGCGAGTGCTTCGGTTTCGCTACCCGTCACGTGGAGAAACGTCACGCCGAGCTGCTCGCGGATATGACGCAGTTCATTGCGCATACGGTGGCGCAGATTGGCGTCGAGCGAGCCCAAGGGTTCGTCGAGCAGGATGAGCGGCGGCTCGGTCACGAGCGTGCGCGCGAGCGCGACGCGCTGCTTCTGGCCGCCGGAAATCTGGCCGGTGCCGCGGTCCTCGAGGCCCGCAAGGCCTACGAGTTTGATCACTTCGCCCACGCGTCTGGCTATGACATTGCCTGCCGGTGGGTTCGCCGCGTTGACAAGACCGAAGGCGACATTGTCGAAGACGGACAGATGGGGAAATAACGCGAAGTTCTGAAACACGAAACCAATGCCACGTTGATGTGCCGGAAGGTGCGTCACGTCGCGGCAATTGACATGGACCCGGCCCGCGTCCGGAACTTCAAATCCGGCGATGACTCGCAGCAACGAGGTCTTGCCCGCACCGCTGGGGCCGAGCAGCGATACATATTCATGGGTATCGACGGCCAGTTCGATGCCGTCCAGGGCCGTCAACGGGCCATATTTCTTGGTCACGCCCTCGACACGGAAAATGGATGCTGGTGCTGTCATCTTGTGCATCCGCTCCCGGCAGCCTTTTGGCAGTCCGGAACGCGGTTCAAACCTCCCACCCAAAAGCCTAACATTCTTCCGGCAAAAGGCTGCATCGCCCAGTGCAGAAAGTCTTGTCAAAGAATGTAAGCAAGAACGACTAATGTATGCAACATGATTTTTTCTGCGAGAGATTCCGGCAGAATTGTTCAAAATTTGGCAGTAACGGTAAAGATAAAATGACTAATGAATACAATAGACATCAATTTCAGCGGATTTGCGTGAGATAAGGAACAATAACTTTTGACTCGCTGACCACCGCGACAATCTTAAGTCGCGCCAGGGACTTCTGCGCCATCACCTTCAGATGATTCTCCAGATAATCCGCGGCGGAATCGATCAACCGCTGCGCGATCAACCCGAAAAGCGAGTGGTATTCGCCGGCGGCGAAACGATCCCGTGGCAGGCCAAGCCGGGTGAGTGCCCGGTTGGCAGCAATGAGCGGCATCTGGTTGTGCCGGATGACCGCGACGAGTTCCTTATTGGGCGCGCGCGCGATGCAGGTGTCCATGAGGGCTTGCTCGAGATCCTCCCACTCGCCCAAATCCGCGCTTTCATCGCTGGTCCGCTCGCGAAGCCGTTCAATCTCGCCATAGTCGATGGCGGAAGCCGCGAGCTTGAGGGCGGCCGGCTCCAGAATGCTTCTGATCGCAAATCGGTCGCGTACCGATTGGGCCGTGAGCGGTCCGGCGATCCAGTGCGAACTTTGGTCCTTGCGGATGAGGCCGCGTTCATTGAGGCGGCTCAGCACATCGCGCACAACGGTGCGGCTCACGCCCAGATGGACGCCAAGCTCGGTCTCGACGATCCGGAACTCGCCGAAGATCAGGCTTGAGGCGACCGTCTCCTCAACCTGGTCATAGACCATCTCCCACATGCCGCGGCTCTGTAGAGCCTCGTCGATCTCGCCCGAAATCTGCAAGTCGAGCTTGCGGATATCCTTGCGCTGGGGCTCAACCGTTTCGCCGCGCCGCGCCACGACATAACCGCGGCCCGGAAAGCGTTGGATGAGGTTTTCCTCTTCCAGAATCTTGAACGCCATCTGAACCGGGGCCCGGCTGGACTGCATGAGGTTCGCGATCGGGCCCTCGAGCAGCACAAAGCCCTGCGGCAATCGCCCAGCCAGAATGTTGAGGCGCAACACGCGGCTGATAAGCTCATAGCGCTTCTGCATCCCGAGCTGATTGGCAGGCCGCTTCACGGGGCATCCGCCCTCACGCGGGCGGCAAACCGGTCCCAGGCGCGGGCCGCATAATTGTGCTCGTCCATCACCGTATTCCAGACGGCGATGCGATTGGCGCGCTCCCAATATGCGCCCCCCGCGCGGCGCGCGCCCTTCTTTACGACTGTTTGTCCACTTGGCCCCGGCAAATCCACGCGCGCCTCTTCACCCTCGTACCAATAGGCCCACTCGTCTGCGCTGAGGGAGTCCTTCACGAGGTTGGTCACCGACATGTAATAGCCTTGTCTCGCCATGACGGCCCCCGGCCAGCCAGAAAGCCACCAGTTCATATACTCGTAGGCCATGTCGAGTGCCGGGCCTTCGAGCCCATGGCGCAGACTCATGCCGCCATGCCACGCGCGATAGCCCTCGACTGGAACCGCCTCGACAAATCGCGGCGTCTCATCGCCAAGACTGCCATAGGCGGGCGACCACATGCTTTGCACAGCCACGTGATGTTCGCGGACCAGCCGGCTCGCCTCGTCGGCGGTGCGCCACATGGACCGGAAGAATCCTTTCTGCCGCTTGTCCTCGAGCAGGTTCATCAGCGCATCGATTTCGGAGACGCTCATGTTGCCGACGTCAACAAAGGTCAGCGCGCCGCTCGCCTCCGCCGCGAGCGCGGCATCGAAGATTCCGATGGCGGGTTCATCGACCAGCGCAATCCGCCCCTTCGCACGCGGATCGAGAAGCCAGGCCCAGCTTTCCTTGTGCCGGTCCGCATTTCCGAACACCAGGGCATCGTAATCGAAGGAATCGAGATTGTGCACGGTGGGCAGCATGCTGATATGCCGCGACGGCTCCGAGCCAAGAAACTCGCCGGGCTGAACATAAAGTTTTTTTACCGGCGCGTCGCCATGGCCGCGCCAGGCATATTTACTGATGCCACCCCGCTTGGTAAGATCACTCACCATATCCCAGTTCCGGACGCGATGCGTGTCGATGGGCTGCAACGCCCCCCAAAACCAGACGATGTCGAGGTTATGAAAGCACTGGTCATAAATATCGTAGGAATTGGGTTCGAGCGCCGCCTTGCGCTGGCACGACAGAAAATCATGCCTCTCGACGGCAATCTTGAAGCCCAGATCGGCCTCGGCCCGCTTTATGATCTGATCGAGAAGCGTCACATCCGTGCCGAGCACGCGCAGGCACCGCTGCGACACGATCGCGGGTGAGGCCGTCATATCCTGATCCTGTATGTCCATGGCCCATGGCTATCACTACATGGCCTCGGTCTCAATCGTCACGCCGCGCGGCGTCAGCTGGTTCACCCTGACCACCGTCTTTCCGGTCCGGTCTCCGGGGATGCCGTCACCGGGAGAATTCGCCCTTGATCTTCTCCGTGTGCTCGCCGAGCGCCGGCACTGGGCCCGGCGAAAAAGGTGCGCGCCCGGCGGGCCGCGGCACGTCGAAGACGCCGCCGCCCGGGAGGAAAACCTTCATGGTTTGCAGCGCCGGATGGCAGGCCGCGTCGGCGACGGTTGAAACCCGCCCCCAGGCGATGTCATTCGCATCGAGGCGCTTGATCGCCTGCGCGCAGGACATTTCCTTGAACACCTCGCCGATTTCGGCGGCGAGCGCCCGTCGATTCTTCACGCGCGAAGGATTGTCGGCAAACCGCGCGTCGCCGGCAAGCGCGGCATTGCTCAGAACACCCGCGCAAAAGCGTACCCATTCGGCGTGCTGCTGGATCGCAACGATAATCTCACCGTCTTTGCAGGCGAAAGGCGCATAGGGATAGATCACCGCGTGTTCCATCCCATAACGGTGTGTCTCACGCTGGCCGCATGTAAGGTGAAGGAGGGGTACACTCATCCAGTCCGCCATCGAATCGAACATGGCGACTTCGATAACTCCGCCCTTTCCGGTGATACTTCGTGAAATCAGGGCCTCGAGCACCAGGGCATGCGCATTCATCCCCGTGGCAATGTCGGCCACCGACACGCCGACCTTGGCCGGCCCCTCGGGGCTTCCCGTCACTGAACAGAGCCCGCTTTCGGCCTGCACCAGCAGGTCATAGGCCCGCATGCCGCGATAGTCCGTGCCCTGACCATAGCCGGCGATGTCGGCTGCGATGAGGCGGGGATGACGCGCCGCAAGCTGGCGCGAGCCGAGCCCCAGCCGCTGCGTGGCGCCAGGCGCAAGGTTCTGCACAAAGACATCGGCCCTCGCCACCATGCGCCGCACAATGGCGAGATCGGTTTCGTCCTTGAGATCGAAGACGGCGCTTTCCTTGCCGCGGTTGAGCCAGGCGAAATAGGCCGAAACGCCGTGCACCGTCTTGTCATAGTGACGCGCCGTGTCGCCGTCCGCCCGCTCGATCTTGATCACGCGGGCACCGGCGTCCGCCAGCCTCACCGTACAGGCCGGCGCGGCGACCGCCTGCTCGATCGAAATGACCAGAAGTCCTTCAAGCGCTCCCGCCATCAATAGGATCTCGGAAGCCCAAGCACATGCTCGGCAAGATAGGAGAGGATGAGGTTGGTCGAAATGGGCGCCACCTGATAAAGCCGCGTCTCGCGGAATTTCCGCTCGATGTCGTATTCTTCCGCAAATCCGAAGCCGCCATGGGTCTGGATCGCGACGTTCGCCGCCTCGAAGGAGGCATCCGCCGCGAGCATCTTTGCCATGTTCGCTTCCGCCCCGCAGTCCTCGCCCGTTTCGTATTTGCGCAAGGCCTCCTTCACCACGAGATCGGCGGCGCGCATGTTGGCGTAGACCCTGGCGATCGGAAATTGCACGCCCTGATTCTGACCGATGGCGCGCCCAAAGACGCGACGCTCCTTGGCGTAGGCCGTGGCCTTTTCGATGAACCAGCGCGCGTCGCCCACGCATTCGGCGGCAATCAGGATGCGTTCGGCATTCATGCCGGAGAGAATGTAGCGGAAGCCCTTGCCTTCCTCGCCGACGAGGTTTTCGGCGGGCACGCGCATGTCATCGAAGAACAGCGCGGTCGTCGCATGATTCATCATCGTGCGGATCGGCCGGATGGCGAGGCCATTTCCCCTCACCTCACGCATATCGACGATGAAGACGCTCAGGCCATCCGTTCGCTTTGCGGATTGTTCCTTCGGTGCGGTGCGGGCGAGCAGGATCATCAGATCGGAGTGCTCTGCCCGGCTCGTCCACACCTTCTGGCCGTTGATGATGTAATGATCGCCGTCCCTGTTGGCGAAGGTCTTTATCGAGCTTGTGTCGGTGCCGCTCGTCGGTTCGGTCACGCCGAATGCCTGAAGTCTCAACGCACCACGTGCAACATCCGGAAGATACTTGCGTTTTTGCGCTTCCGAACCATGCCGGAGCAATGTTCCCATGACATACATTTGTGCATGGCAACTCGCCCCGTTGCAGCCCGCGGCCTGGATTTCTTCAAGGATAGCCGCCGCTGCCGATAGAGGCAGACCGGCCCCGCCATAATCTTCGGGGATCAGCGCCGCGAGAAAGCCCGAATCCGTCAATGCGCGGACGAACTCCGCCGGATAGGCCATCTCGCGGTCGAGTTTCCTCCAATACTCGCCGGGAAAGCCTTGGCACAGTTTGCGAACCGAGGCGCGGATGTCTTCGTGGGTCATGGCTCGACCTTAAACCTCTTCACCGGAACGAGCGCAAGTCCAGGCCTTCACCGCCCGATTGCCGCCACAACGGGAGTGGGAGGGCGGCGCATCGCCTAGCCCTTCCGCGTGATCACATACGACCCGCTCCGATCGAGCTTTGCCGTCCAGCCTGGCTCGATTACGATGGTTGTCGTCACTTCCTCGATGATAGCCGGCCCCTTCACCGTGGCGCCTGCACCGAGTTTCTCGCCGTCGTATACGGGCGTCTTCGTCACCTTGCCGTTGGCGTTGAAGATCGCCTTGCGATGGCCCTTGAGCGCATTGCCCTTCATCGCCGGAAGTTTCGGCAACTTGGGCTTGTCGATATGTCCATAGAGAGTCGACTCGATGTTGACGACTTCCACGGCATTGTGCCGTTCTGAATAGGTGTAAAGTTCCTCGTGGCGTTGGTGGAAGGCGTCTTTCACCTTGCCGATGGTCCGGGCGTTGATCTCGAACGTGCCGATGTCGACGGTGCATTCATGCACTTGGCCCACGTAGCGCATGTCGAGGCTGCGCTTCACATCTATTTGGCTCTTCTTGAAGCCGTCGGTTTCGAGGTGCTTTACACCCCGTGTTTCGATCTGCTCATAAAGCTTGTCGATGCGCTTATAGGCCGCCTCGTTGTCGAGGCGCACGGGTGCGGTGGCCATGTAGTTGTATTTCACGTCCGAGATGATCTGACCAAACGCGCAGAGGCCGGAGGCAAGTTTCGGCAGGATAATCGTGTCGATGCCCATCTCGCGGGCCAGCGCCGTGATGTGGGCGGCGGTTGCACCACCTGCACCGACCAGCACGAAGTCGCGTGGATCGTAACCGCGTTCCACCGATACGCGGCGGATGCCGTTCACCATGTTGTTGTTGACGATGGTGAACATGCCATAGGCCGCGCGCTCGATCGACATGCCCAAGGGGCTGGCGATCTTCTTCACTGCGGCACGCGCCATATCGAGATCGAGCGGCAACTTGCCGCCGAGCAGGCCGTCGGGATTGAGATAGCCAAGCACCAGATTGGCATCCGATGTCGTAGGCTCCGTGCCGCCCTGGCCGTAGCAGGCAGGGCCCGGTTCCGCGCCCGCCGACTGCGGTCCCACCTGCAGGATGCCAAGCGAGTCGATCCAGCCGATGGAGCCGCCGCCCGCACCGAGCGTTTCCACCTGGATCATCGGCACGCCGATACGGTAGCGCAGGAAGTCGATGTTTTTATTGAGATTGGTATGCCCGTCCCTAGTAAGCGTGATGTCGAAGGACGTGCCGCCCATGTCGACGGTGATAACGTTTTTCCTCTTGAACGGTGCGCAGACATACAGTCCGGCTTGCGGAGCGGATGCCGGACCGGAATTGATCGCATAGACGGAGCGATCCGTCATGGCCTGACCGGTGGCGAGGCCGCCATTGGACTGGAAAAAGCGGACAGGATTCTTCGCACCAAGCGAGCGGAAATAGCCATCGATTGCGCTCACGTATTTCCGCATAACCGGTGCGAGATAGGCATTCACGACAGCCGTCGATGTGCGTGTGTATTCGCGCACCTGCGGATAGAGCTCGCAGCCGACGGTCAGAATGACATTGGGGAGCATCTCACGCACGATTTCCGCCGCGCGCCGCTCATGCTTTGAATTGAGTACAGACCAGACGAAGGAGACGGCAACCGTCTCCACGCCTTCCTTCTTGAAAAAGGCGCAGGCCGCGCGGACATCGTCCTCGCTCATCGGAGTGCGGATCGAACCGTCGGAGATCACGCGTTCGCGAACACCTTTGCGGAGATAGCGCGGCACCAGCATGGTGGCCACCGGATATTCGGGATCGTAGCGGTAGCCGTCTTCCTTGTGACCGTTGCGGATCTCGATCGAGTCCTCATGGCCGGCGGTGCAGATCAGCCCGGTCTTGCCTCCGTGGTGGGTGATCAGCGCGTTGAGGCCGACGGTGGTACCGTTGATGCAGAGGTCGCAGTTCGAGACGATTTCCGAAGGCGAAACGCCGAAGTCTTCGGAAATCAGCTTGAGGCCGTTCTCGATGGCCTTGGTCGGATCGGAAGGCGTAGAAAGCGCCTTGAAGAGCCTTACCTTGCCTCTTTTGTTGTCGGCGATGACGAAGTCGGTGAAGGTGCCGCCGGCATCGATGCCAAGACGATATTGTGCACGCATGGTCATACCTCCCTCAAGCCGCCGCTCGCAGCCGTTGTGTGGCGGCGAGATCGACATCAAGGGTTTCGGGATCGGTGATGATGACGCCATAATCCTCCTTGGCGCCTTTGACGGACACGAGGCGGTTCTTCACATCCCACACCACCTTTTCGATGGGCCGTTCGAAGGGATTGCCATAACCTCCGCCACCGGGGTTCATGTTGGTGATGGTTTCGCCCGGCCCGATCGTCTCGATGACGTTCTTGCGGATGATTTCAACGTCGCCCTTCTTCCTGAGCTCAAGGCGTCCCACCTTCGAGTCGACCATGCGCGAGGCGGCACCCGCGGCCCCCACCGCGGGAATGCGGCGGCCTTCGCCGAAGCCGATGCAGGTCATCTCCTTGTCGAGGGGCTCGACCTCCCAGGCCGTGCCCGAACCGCCGCGGTATTTTCCGGCCCCGCCGGAGTCGGTCATCAGCGAATAGCGGTGAATGATGATCGGATAGGAATATTCGAGAAGTTCGACATCGCCCGAGGTCAGCGCGCCGAAACAGCACTCGGGGCCCACCGCATGCCAGCCATCCTGTTGCGGGGTGGCGCCACCGCCGGAAATGATAGTGGCCAATACCATGGTGACGAATTCCTCGTTGGTGCGGGAATCCCAGCCCGCAATGTTGAGGCCATTGGCGTGTCCCCAGGAGGCTGCGACCTTCGACGGCATGGCCTTCTCGAAGGCCAGCCGCACGGCATCGGTCAGCGTTTCCATCGGCGTCGTCGTGCAGTTCATGTGCGGTGCAGGCTCCTGCGCATTGCAGATGGTGCCCTTTGGACCGAAATCGATGCTCACGCAGCGATAAAGGCCCTCGTTGTAAGGCGGTGGCAGGGCCGCGAACATCATCAGGCCGAGATAGACGCCCGAATGCGAATTCCCCTCATAGGAGTTGATGAAATAGGGAATCTGCGGCGGGCTCGTGATGGCGATGTGGCAGGTATCCTTCTTGATCGTCACCTTGGCCGTGATGTCGAAGTCGCCGAAGCCGTGGCCCGCGTCTTCGAGAATGGCCGTGCCCTCATAGGTGCCGTCGGGCACCGTGGCGATGAGCGACCGCATGTGCCGGTCGGCCATGTCGAGCAGTTCATCGATACAGGCATCGACCGTTGCCTGGCCATATTTCTCGATCATCGCGATGAGGTTGCGCTCGCCCACCTGGCAGGCGCCGATCAGCGCGTTGAAGTCGCCTTCCTGGTCGCGCCTTGCCCGCATGTTGGTGAAGATCATGTTCAGCACGTCGTTGCGTGGCTTACCCTTGTCCCAGATCTTCACCGGCGGAATGCGCAGGCACTCCGCATAGATTTCCTTGGCGTTGGGATTGTAGCCCGCCGGCACGGGACCGCCGATGTCGGTGAGGTGGCCCTTGCAGACGGTCCAGTAGACCAGTTTGCCCTTGTAGAAAACCGGCTTGTACATGCAGGTGTCGATGGCATGGCTGCCGCCGAAGGCAGGATCGTTGTGAAGAATTAGATCGCCGTCATGAATGTCGCCCTCGAAGAACTTGGCGACGGCCTTCATGGCGGGAATGAGGGAGCCCAGATGGATCGGGATGTCCTGGCCCTGCAGGATCATCTCGGGCTTGGCGTTGAACAATGCCGTGGAGTAATCATGCGCCAGGTTGAAGACCGAGGAGCGCGCAGTTTTTTCCAGTGTCAGGGTCATTTCGCGCTGGGTGGTTTCCAGCACGCCGCGAACGACAGAAAGGGTGATGGGGTCGACCTTGGATTTGCGTTTGGTCCGCATGATGTCCTCGCTTCCGGGTGGCGAAAGCAGAAGGCATCTGGCCTTGGACGCCCCTTCTCCTCCCTGGTCCGCGGTGTCTTGCACACCCGTTCGAGCCTGGACCCTAGGCCCACCAGCTGCCATCGGTCTTTGCAGTGTGCGAACCCTCATTTGATTTCCCGCGCACTGGCGCGAGATTGTGTTGCGCCGGAATGTCCGCCGTCCTAGGTTTGCGGTTTGCAGTCGGAGTGTCCGATGAAGACGACAATCACGACCAGCCAGGTCGCTTTGCATGACCGCAGCCGTCACTGGCACGATGCCATCGCCAGCGCTTACTTCCCGCTCGACCTCCGCTTCCGCAATCCTGATAGCTTCTCCGGTGACCTGTCGATCTGGCAACTGGGCGACGTCTCCCTGTCGCGGCTGACATCCGAGGCGCTGCGATACCGCCGCCTGCCGCATCATTTCAAAGCCGAGCGCGAGGAACACTTTCTTGTCACCGTCCCCGCCCGGTCGGAAGTGTTTTTCTCCCAGTGCAGCAAGGACGTGCGCTGCAATCCCGGCGGTTTCATCCTGGAAAGGAGCCATGAACCCTACGAATTCAGCCACGATGAAGCGGCCGATCTCTGGGTCATGAAGGTGGAGGCCAAGGCGCTCGGCGGCCGCATCCGCCAGCCTGACCGCTTCTGCTCCATGCAGTTCAATGCCGCCGACGGAGCAGGAGGACTCTTCTCCGACATGCTGCACCTGATCCCCGGACGTTTCGATGCCATGACGCAGGAAGTGCGCGCCACAGTCGGGCAGCAGCTGATCGATCTTCTGGTGCTGGCGCTCAAGGCCGACGAGCGAACCCTCACAACGGGCAATTCCACTGTCCGCGACGCCCATCTCACCCGCATAGAGAGCTTCATCCGCAAGAACCTGAACGACTGCGAACTCGACCCCGAAACCATCGCCCGGGCTTGCGGTATCTCCACCCGCTACCTGCATGAGCTGTTTCGCGATACGAACCAGACTCTCGGCAGTTGGGTTCGCGACCAGCGGCTCGAGGCCTGCCGTGCGGCATTGAAAGACCCTGGCAACCGGCAGACGGTCGCCGAAATCGCCTACCGCTGGGGCTTTGGAGACCAGGCGCAGTTTTCGCGCGCCTTCAAGGCACAATACGGCATTCCGCCGAAGGAGTTCCGTCAACAGGCCCGCAAGCCGCTTGCCGCCTCAGCCGAGTGATGCCCTGATCTTGTCGAGGAGCTTCTGCCGGTCTTTTCGGGCCTTCAGCGCTTGCGCCATCGTGACTTCGACGAAGCGCGACAGCGTATGGGGCTGCAATTGCCCGATCAGGTCCATGTCGGCCGAGATCACGGTTCCAACCATGAAGTAACCGCCACCCGATACGGCATCGCGATGCAGCACGATGGGTTCGGTGCCGCCCGGCACTTGTATGGAGCCGTAAGGGTAGCAGGCATCGACGATATTGGAAGGGTCGGAGCCGGCACCAAAAGGCGGGTCGCGCGGCACAAATTCAAGGGGTCTGCCGCCCTTGAAACGGTAGCCGATACGATCGGCCTCGGGCGCCACTTTCCAGGTATCTTCGAAGAAATGCTTGCCCGCCGTCGCCGTGATGCGGTGCCAGTAAAGGCCCGGCACCATGCGAAGTTCCGCAGGCGAGCCCGGCGCACGCCGGAATTTATCGGCAACGGTCCGGCCTTCCTTGGCGCCGCGGCGCTTGCCAACTGGAAGCTTGTCGCCGGCCTCGAGCTTGCGGCCCTTGAATCCGCCAAGCGCGCCGAGCGTGTAAGTCGACCGCGACCCAAGAACCGCGGGCACATCAATGCCACCGGAGATCGCGATATAGGCGCGCGCGCCCTTCTTCAGAAAATCGAAGGCGAGCGTCTGGCCTTTCTTCACCTTGAATGAAGTCCATGTGGCGCGCGCGTCGCCATTGACTTTCGGCGGAAGCTCGGCACCGGTCACGGCCACGGTTGCATCCTCGGTGAATTCGAGTTCCGGCCCCATGAACACCGCTTCGAGAACGGCGGCCCCCTCCTTGTTGCCCACGAGAATGTTGGCGGCGCGCAGGGCAACGCGGTCCATGCCGCCCGACAATGGAATGCCAATGTGATAGTAGCCCGGGCGGCCCAGATCCTGCACGGTCGTCGACAGACCCGGCTTGATGATTTTAACGGCCATAGAGCGCCCCCATCAGTTTCTTGTTGGTGCCATCGATGTCCTTGTGGAATTCCTCAAGCGAGAACGTCACGTCGCGCATGCGTGGGCTGAACTTGCCCTTTTCGACGGCCGCGACGGTCTCGTCGTATTCGGCGCGGTCGATCGGCTTCCACTTGACGATATCGCCCGGCTTGAACAGGCACATGAAATCCCGGAGATACTTGATCTTCTGGTTGGGGTCGTAGATCGGCATGGGCGTGATGCCGAACATCTGGTAGCCGCCGGCACCGCGCACCGAATAGATGCAGCCGAAGCAGCCTCCGTGGCCGACCGTCAGCTTCGGCGTGTCGGTGCGTGGCCGCAGGTACTTGGGCGACTGTATCTGCCGCTTGCGGTCGACCATCTGGTAGAGGAACGGCAGGCCCGCTACGAAGCCCACCATGGAGACGAACCAGGGCGCGCCGGAGTGGGCTTTGATGAAACCGTCTACGCCGTCGAGATTGTTGATCCGGGCCGTGTATTCAATGTCTGTCGAGTTCGGATCCTGGTGGCGCTCGCGGAAGCGCATCAGCGTCTCGTGCGTCCAAGGATCGTTGTAAAGAACGGGAATCTCGATGATCCGCGTCTTGAGCGAAGAGCTCGCCTTGCTTGCCGCCTTCTCAAATGCCTTCAGCTCCCTGAGCATGTCGGCGGGCTTGATCTTGTCCGGATCGAACTTGATTTGGAACGAAGCATTTGCCGGGCAGATTTCGGTAACGCCCTTGATCTTCGCCTTCTTCACCGCGTTGGTGATGGACAGGCTCTTGAAGAAGGCCTCCAGCGACATTTCCTCGTCGCACTCGACGAAGATGTGCTCGTCGCCTCCATAGGAATACCGGGTCTTCATGTTTGGGCCACCTCCGTCATGAATTTAGTCTATGCGTATTTTCTTCAAGCCAGTTCTCCAGCCAGCGGGTATGGAAATCGGCCCTCCGGACGGACGGATCGCTGACCAGCAATTCGTGCAAGGGCTTCGTCGTCTTGAGACCGCCAACCTCGAGCTCTCCCAATGCGCGTTTCATTCTGTCGATTGCCGCATCGCGCGTCTCATCCCAGACGATCAGTTTGCCAAGCAGCGAGTCATAGAAAGGCGGCACCTGATAACCCTGATAGAGCATCGTATCGAAACGCGTGCCGGGTCCGCCCGGTATGCGCAGCGACGAGACGGTGCCGGGGCACGGCATGAAGTTCTTGGCCGGATCCTCCGCATTGATGCGGACTTCGATCGCATGTCCCGTCATGCGGATGTCGCTCTGCTTGATTCGCAGCGGCTCGCCACCGGCAATGCGGATCATCTCGCGCACCAGATCGAGGCCCGTGATCATCTCGGTTACCGGATGCTCGACCTGGATGCGGGTGTTCATCTCGATGAAGTAGAAGTGATGGCTGACATCGTCGTACAGATATTCGATCGTGCCGGCGCCGCGATAGTTGACGGCCTCGGCGAGCGCGACCGCCGAGGCGCAGAGCTTTTCGCGGATCTCTTGTGGAAGCACCGCCGACGGTGCCTCTTCCCAGACTTTCTGACGGCGGCGCTGCAGGGAGCATTCGCGCTCGAAACAGTGGATGGCGTGGTGGCCGTCTCCCAGAATCTGCACTTCGATATGACGCGCCCGTTCGATGACCTTCTCGATGTAGAGCCCGCCATCGCCGAAGGCGGCCTGTGCCTCGGCGCTCGCCTGCGGCATAAGGTGCTCGAATTCCGCCATGTCGTGGGCGATACGGATACCGCGCCCGCCACCCCCGGCCGTGGCCTTGATCATGACTGGAAATCCGATCGCCGCCGCGACTATGCTCGCCCGCTCCGGATCGCCTAAGCGGCCATCGGAACCGGGAACCACGGGAACTCCTGCCCCTTGTGCCGCGATGCGGGCGGCCACCTTGTCGCCCATGGTGCGGATGGCATCACCCGTGGGGCCCACGAAGACGAGTCCCGCCGCTTCAACGGCATCGGCGAAGGCGGCGTTTTCGGCCAAAAACCCGTAACCCGGGTGGATGGCATCGACTCCGGTCCGGCGCGCCGCATCGAGGATCGCCTCGATGTTCAAATAGGATTTGGCGGCGTGCGGCGGACCGATGTTCACCGCCTCGTCGGCGGTCTTCACGGCAAGAGATTCCGCATCGGCCGTGCTATGCACCTGGACGGTTGCAATCCCAAGCTCTTTCGCGGCGCGAATGATGCGCACGGCGATTTCACCGCGATTGGCGATGAGAAGCTTGGAAATGGCCATGACTCAGGCGATTTCGGCCAGGGGCTGGCCTGCCATCACCGGCTCTTCGTTGTCGGCGAAGAACTTGACGATCTTGCCGGCCGCATCGGCCTTCACTTCGTTGAACGACTTCATCACCTCGATGAGGCCTATGACATCGCCGATAGCAACTGTGTCGCCGTCATTCTTGTACGGCGGCTTGTCGGGTGCGGGTTTCCGGTAGAAGGTTCCGGGAAGCGGCGAAAGAATCTGCTTGGCCATGGTGGTCCTCGTGAAGATCAGGCGGCGTCGAGATAGGGTTTCACCGCCGTGCGGACGGCAGTGGCAATGGCAACGGCATTGGGCGTATCCGAATGCACACAGATCGCGTCGGCCCGCACCGCGACGTCCTTGCCGCCGACTGCCCTTACCTTGCCCTCGCGGATGGCGCGTAAGCATTTCGCGGCGGCTTCGGTCGGATCCCTTGCATCGTGCTCGCGGGTGATGATGAGCCCGCCGTCATCGTTGTAGTCGAGATCGGCATAGAACTCGGCGATGAACTTGTGCCCTCGGGCCTGATAGACCTTCTCGTGCAGCGTGTTGATCATCCCCATGAGCGGAACCTTGAAGACGTCTGCGGCATCGCACACGGCCTGCGCGATTTCATCGATGCGAGCTGCCATACCATAGAGCGAGCCATGGGGTTTGATGTGATTGAGGGGCATGCCCTCGGCATCGAGGAAGCCCTTAAGGGCGCCCACCTGGTAGATGATGCAGTTGGCCATTTCGTCGCGCCCGATCTTCATTTCGCGCCGGCCGAAACCCTGCAGATCGGGCAGAGAAGGGTGGGCGCCAACCTTCACGCCATATTTCTTGGCAAGCCGCACGGTGGCGCGCATGTGGTTGAAATCCGAGGCGTGGAACCCGCACGCCACATTGGCCACGTCGATCAGCGGCATCAGGCCTGTATCGTCACCCATGCGGTAGAGGCCGAAAGCCTCCCCCATGTCGCAGTTGATCACCGTCACCCGCAGCCTCCCTCCGCCAGCCTAATCCGTCATGCATGTCATTGAAGAGAATTCTTGCGGCAACGCCACGATATTGTAAAATCACAAAAATCGCTTATTAGTATCTGGAAATCAGATAATGCCCCTTTCGATCAAACAGGTTCGCTATTTCATCGCCGCGGCAGATACGGGCCAGGTCAGCCAGGCGGCTGTCGAATTGAATGTCTCGCAGTCGGCGGTGACAGCGGCCATCAAGCAGCTGGAAGACGATTTGGGTGTCGACCTGTTCAAGCGGTTGCCGTCTGGCGTCTCGCTCACAGCCGAGGGTGCCCGCTTCCTCCAGCATGCACGAAACATCATGGCGGCGGTCAATGGGGCGGCGCGCGCACCTTTGACTGAGGACGCGGCCCTCACCGGAACCGTACGCATCGGTGTGAGCTATACGGTGGCGGGTTACTTCCTCCCGCGTCACTTTACGCGCTTCTCCCGGAGTTATCCGCGCATAAAGGCAGAACTCTACGAATTTCCACGCAATGCAATTGAGGATGGGCTGAAGGACAGTTCGCTCGATCTTGCCGTCATGCTTGTCTCAAATCTGCAGGACAAGAAACATCTCGCCCACGAAACTCTAATCCGCTCACGCCGCAGATTGTGGCTCCCCGTGGAGCACCCCCTGCTATCGGCTGAGACCATAACTCTTGAAGACGTGGCTCGGGAGCCGTATGTCATGCTCACCGTCGACGAAGCCAATCAGACGGCATCGCGCTATTGGAAATCCACGGGTCTCAAGCCAAACGTTGTTTTCAAGACTTCTTCCGTGGAGGCGGTGCGCAGTCTTGTAGCGGATGGCATGGGTCTCACCATTCTGTCGGATATGGTCTACCGCCCCTGGTCGCTCGAAGGCCAGCGCATTGAACAGCGCAACATCGTAGCGGACATTCCGACCATGGATGTGGGCGTTGCCTGGAAGAGGGGCTGCCCGCTGGCGCCGGCCACCAAGACACTGCACGACTTTCTCAGTCTTTCATTTGGCGGTGCCAATCATGTATTCAACGGCGCATGAACATTTTTTCATACCTGAAGAAACGAACTCGCATACCAAGAGACCTGTCCCTGCCGCAGATCGAATCCGACCGGCCAGCCAGAGGGACTTGCGCGGTGATTTGGAACGACGGTGGAGATTTTCAGGCTGATCCGGGGCGTTGTTGTAGGGCTCTTTCAATCGTGAGTTGATCGCTCCTCATTCTTCGGCATCAACTCAATGTGCTGCGGCGCAGGGCGCCAAAGTCGATGAGCTTCAGCAATGCGGATCGGCTCGTCTTTGCATGACTGTATCATCTGGATGCCCCTCGCTACTCGTCCCGTTCTGAGCAACGGTCGTATTGAACCGATCTCATTTCTCGGAGGTCTTCATCACCAATATGTGCGGATTCGATTTTTGACAGGGACAGCGGGGCCTGCCCTTTTCAAAAATTATCGCGCGTAAATACTCTGGTTGACGAAAATCAAAATAGAGGCGATGGTTGATGCCGAGATCAGCCCGGAAACAAACGTGGGACTGGTCCCGCACGGGAGCTCACATTGGGAGGATACTATGGAGCGTCGTTCACTAATCAAGATGATGGGTGCGGCCACGGCCGCCGCCGGCACCGGCCTCTTGGCCGGGAAGGCGAACGCTGCCAAAAAAGTCACCATCGCGCTGATTCCGGGCCTCACGGCCGACGGATTCTATGTCACCATGCACAAGGGCGCCGAAGCGGCTGCCGCGGCTCTTGGCGTGGATCTCATTTATCAGGGTGCTGCCGAGTGGAACGTGTCGCTGCAGGTTCCCATTCTCGACGCGGTGATTGCGAAGAAACCGGCGGCCATTCTCATCGCGCCGACAGACAAGGTGCAGCTCATTGAGCCACTGAGGAAGGCTCATGATGCAGGCATTGCGGTTGTCTGCGTCGATACCTTCATTGGCACCGGAGTGTTCCAGACGGGCGCCGGCGATGCCGACTTCCCGATCTCCTATGTGGCCTCCGATAACATTCTCGGTGGCCGCATGGCGGCGCGCGCTCTGGCCAAGGCCGTCGGCGAGAAGGGCAAGGTCTATGTGTCCAACACTGTGCCCGGCGTCTCGACCACCGATCAGCGCGAGGAAGGCTTCAAGCTCGAGATCGCAAACTACAAGAACATCGAGGTTCTCGAGACCCAGTTCAACGGCGATGACGCCAACAAGGCCGCGGCGCAGTTCCAGGCCGTTCTTGGCCGCGCGCCGGACCTCGCGGGCGTTTTTGGCGCCAATCTGTTCTCGGCCGGCGGTGCGGCAAACGGCGCGAAGCAGGCCGGCGTGGCGGGCAAGGTTAAGCTTGCGGGCTTCGACGCGCCTGAATCCATCGTGGCTCAGTTGAAGGATGGGACTTTCGAACTTACCATTGCGCAGCATCCTGCTGAAATCGGCTATTTCGGCCTCGTCGCGGCCTATGCCCAAGTGACGGGCAATCCGGTTCCGACCGCCATCGGCACTGGCTTCACCGTGATGACGGCGGCCAATATCGACGATCCGAACGTCGCCAGGTACCTCTACAAGAGCGAATGACGACTTCGTCCCGCCAAGGCTGGCCGCTGCCCATGACATGGGCAGCGGCCAGAATTATGTACTCTGCAGGATAAGTCCGATGGCCGCACCGCAAGTCCAAAGCTCTGCCGGCAAATCGATCCTCTTGCGGATCGCGGAACTGCGGGCCTGGCTGTTCCTCATTCTGCTGATCGGCTTCTTCGAGACATGGGCGCGCACCGCCTACGGCGTGAGCTTTGTCCTCAACACCTATAATTTGCAGTCGATTTCCGTCTTCGCAACGGCGCCGCTGATTCTAGCGCTCGGCCAGACTTTCGTCATCATATCGGCGGGCATCGACCTGTCGCTCGGCTTCGTCATGGGGCTTGCCTCGGTGATCGCGGCGCATATGGCGAATTATGCGATGGCCCAGTTGGGATTCGGACCGTTTCCCGCCATGATGTTCGGCATTCTTGCCGGTGTCGGCATCACTTTCATACCCGGCCTCGTCAATGGCTGGCTCATTGCACATTTGAGAGTTCCGCCATTCATCGGCACGCTGGGCATGTTCGGCGTGGCGCGCGGTTCGGCCTATCTTTTCGCCGGCGGCATGACCATCTCGGTTCACAACGAATGGTACAGTACCATCGGCAACGGCCGCGTTCTCGGCGTGCCCGTTCTGGTGATCCTGACGGCGATCGCCTGCCTGATCATGCACTACGTCTTGTCGCAGACGCGCTTCGGTCAGCACACTTATGCGATGGGTGCGAGCAAGGCCGCGGCGAGCCGCGCCGGCATTAACATCAAGAAGCTCACGATGAAGATCTATCTCTTGGCTGCGACAATGGCGGGGATCGCCGGCGTGCTATATACGGGCCGCTTTACGGCGGGAGCAGCACAGGCGGGCGAGCCCATGTTGCTCGATTCAATCGCCGCCGTCGTCATTGGCGGCGCGAGCCTGTTCGGCGGTTCGGGCACCATCTGGGGCACCATCGCGGGCGCGCTGGTCATCGCCGTCATCCAGTATGGCCTTGTCTTCATCGACGTCGAACCCTTCTGGCAGTTCATCGCGGTCGGTACCGTCATCATCATCTCCGTGCTGGTCGATCAGACCCAGCGCCGCTTCATGGGTGGGCGTCAAGTTGACTGAACGTGCTCCAATCCTGTCGGTCCGCGGCGTCTCCAAGCATTTCGGCGGCGTGCAGGCCCTCGACCGTGTCTCCTTCGACGTTTTCCCGGGCGAGGTGGTGGCGCTTGCCGGGGACAACGGCGCGGGCAAATCCACCGTGATCAAGGCGGTCTCGGGCGTTTTCCAGTATGATAGCGGCGATATCCTGCTCGACGGCCGCCGCATCGCTTTCGCAACACCACAGGAAGCGCGCGACAGCGGCATCGAGACGATCTATCAGGATCTCGCGCTCGCGGACAATCTGTCGATCGGCGCCAACATCTTCCTCGGCCGTGAACCGATGAAGAAGCTGTTTGGCATTCTGCCGGTGATCGATCGGCAGAAAATGGCGCAGGCCGCCAAGGATACCATGGAGCGCCTTGATTTCCATGTCGATCGCCTCGAAGCGCCGGTCTCGGCCTTCTCCGGCGGACAGCGCCAGGCGGTCGCCATCGGCCGCGCCATGTTCTGGAATGCACGGCTCGTGATCATGGACGAGCCGACCGCGGCGCTGGGCGTTCCCGAACAGCGCAAGGTCATCTCGCTCATCCAGTCGCTGAAGGCGGAAGGCAAGGGCATCATCTTCATCTCGCACAATCTGCGCGATATTTTCGAAGTGGCGGACCGCATCGTCGTGTTCCGCCGCGGTGAGAATGCGGGTGAGCGCCTTCCGAAGCAAACTTCGGGTGATGAAATCGTCCGCTTAATGGTCGGGAAATGACGTCGCTCAGGCCGATTTCCGGAATACAAGTTCGCCGTTGAGAAGAATCCGGTCGCCCTCGGCCGGCAAGCCGTTGCCGGCCACCGGCTGACCCATTTTCGAAAACAGCAGATTGAGAGCAAGCCGACCCATGCGGTCAGTATCCTGCGCGACAGTCGTCAGCGACGGCGAGGTATAGGCCGCAAGCGGTTGGTTGTCGTGGCCTGCAACGCGGTAGTCGCAGTCCGGACTGATACCGATCTTGGCACCCGCCTCGTTGATGGCGGCGATGACACCAAACGCCACGCGGTCATTGGCGCAGAGTATGGTCCTGGTCGGAAAGCCGCCGTTGCGCATGATGCGGGCCGCTATCTCGTAGGAAATGCGCTCAAACTCCCATTTGTCGGTCACGCCGATCTCGGCAAAGGCGGGTTCGATATTGAGTCGTTCCATCGTGGCAAGATAGGCCCGGCGCCGCTCGACAGAATTATAGCTGACAACCGGCATGTCAAAATAGGTGGGCCTGTCGCCGGAGCGGCAGAGATATTCCGTCATCAGCGGAATGCTATGATGATTGTCGGTCCCGACGAAGGGCTCGCTGTCATCGAGCGGTGCATCGACAAAGATGAGGGGAATCTTCTTGCCCAAACTCTTGAGCTTGGCGCGATGCGACTTGATGCCGAGTGGAGCGATAATGGCGCCGCCCACATTCAGCGATGTGATCGTCTCGATGGTACGCTCTTCCAGTTCGGGTTGACCGTTTGAACTGAGAACGAGGGCCAGATAGCCCGCTTCCGTCGCACTTACTTCGATGCGGCGGCTGAGTGCCATGTAGAACGGGTCCATGGGATCGGGCACGATCAGGCCGATGATCTTGGTACGCCGCCGGTTTAAGTTTACTGCGAAAATATTGGGCCGAAAGCCCGTCGTTCTGAGGGCCGCCTCGATCTTGGCCCGAGCCTTTTCGCGCACCGACTTCGGGTCCTGAAAAAACTTCGACACGGTCGGCCGCGACAGACCCACGGCCGCGGCGAATTCCTCCATTGTCCGGATCTTTTTCTTGGCCAAGTTCGGCATCATTTCACTTGCTGTTTCCGGCCCGATTTGACGATGTCACTCCAGTCCCGCGCCGTCAATGAAATTTGACGAGCGGAAAAAAAGAAAATTGACACGAAAAAGTATGAGAGCAAGTTCTGGAAAGTCCCGGGAGGGAGGCGGAAACATGTCGGATACGCCGAGGACCGGGGGCATCGGCGATCGAAGTGGTCATTGGCTGCCGCCCGTTTCCTTGATCACGCGTGTCAGGCTGCCGGTCGCCGGGAAAAGCGGAATGAGGCAGGCCTGCAATGCATGATAGATGTCGGACTTGCCAGCGAAGAAATCATGCTTCGGCTGAAGATACTCATTCAATTCGTGATGCCAGCCACCCAGGCGATGATCGATAAAGTGGTTGTTGCAGAAGCCCCAAATGCGGCGATACCACTCTTCATAGAAGGGATCGGTGGAGTGGACGGCGAGAAATGCGGCGGCAGCGATGCCCTCGGTTGCCGGCCACCAAAGCTTGCGGCGGAGCGCCGGCCGGTTCTCCCAGTCAAGGGTATAGAAGAAACCGCCGCATTCCTTGTCCCAGCCGAGATCAACCGCATTACGGAAGAGTCTCGCGGCCGCATCGGGAAGCCAAGCGAGCTTTCTGCCGCCGAGTTCCCAGAGCTGCAGAAGGAGTCTTGACCACTCGAGCCAGTGCCCGGGAGTTGTCCCGGAGGGACGAAAGATGTCGGAGCCGCGATAATTGTGATCGAGAGACCAGTCGCGGTCGAAGTGTTCGGCCACCCGGTACTCCATGCCCGCGGCATGACGCCCGATGATCAGGCTGGCAATTCGCTCGGCCTTTCGCAGGAAAACCTCGTCTCTCGTCGCCTCATAGGCCGCCATGAGCGCTTCGGTCAGATGCATGTTGGAATTTTGCCCGCGGTAGGACGAAAGAGGTGACCAGTCCCGCGTAAATTCCTCCGCGACAGCACCGTGTTGCTCTTCCCAAAACCGGCTTTCGAGGATGTTCGTAATATCGGCCAACATGCCGTCGGCGAGAGGATGGCCGACGACTTTGGCGCCGGATGCCGCAAGAAGCACGAAGGCATGGCCATAGGCCTGCTTGGTGCTGTCCTTGAAACCGTCGTCATCGAGCGACCAGACGTAGCCGCCGTGCCGCTGATCGCGATGCTGCTTCCACAGGAAATTCATACCGTGATCGACGATCGAGTCCGCCCCGGGCCGGCCGAGCAAATGGCCGATGGCAAAACAATGGATCATGCGCGTTGTCGCATGCAACTGACGGACATTTCCCGCCGGCGCACCGCTGTCATCGAGCTCAAGAAATCCGCCTTTGGGACTGCTGGAGCGGAATTGGTAAAAATCGAAAAGCGCAGTGGCCTGCTGCATAAGCCATGTGCGGTGGGAAGAAAGCTGGCGCCAGCTGCTGCTGCTCATGATTGGCCTTTGCTAGTGTCCAATGTCCTGTTCCAGACGCTGGCGAATTCCGAGATCATGCCTTGATCATATATATGTAGGCCGTGCTCACCCCATATTTCTGCGCAAGAGTGGAGGCTGAAACACCATTGGCTCGCTTGGCAAGAATGTCGGCACGCATCTTCGCGGCTTGAACTGGTGTCCGGCGGGTCGTCCGCGGCTTGGAACCGGCTCGCGTGGTTCTCTTGCGGGACTTGGTTTTGATCGTAACCTTTTGCTCATTGTCGGCTTGGTTCAAGATTTCTTGAACCATTGCCAGCACCTTATTCAACTTAGAGACCTGCCGCCTGGTGAGGGTCATTGCTAACTCCATGAGAACAAATTTCGATGGTGGCTACCGAGTTAGGCGTCGACAATCAATCCAAAACCGACTGAGCCTCGGAGGTTCTTTAGGCTGGTGAGCGTCGCAGGCGGTTTTTCCGAGTGCAGCTCGATCATAGGACCTTAAGTGTGCCTTGACCGGAATTGGGGCCGACAGAAACTCGCAGTACCAAGTCGGCCAATTCGGGGCTATTCCGGAGCAGGCAAAACCGGTGGTTCGAGCGGGAAAGATTGGCTGGGGCGCCAGGGATCGAACCTGGGAATGGCGGAATCAAAATCCGCTGCCTTACCGCTTGGCTACGCCCCATGAGCGGGGTTCCCTATAGCCTCGGGTCTGCGGCTTGCCTAGCCGGAAAAGCGCCGCTATAAGCGCCCCGGGATTTCAGACGGAGTGTAGCGCAGTCTGGTAGCGCACCTGCTTCGGGAGCAGGGGGTCGGAGGTTCGAATCCTCTCACTCCGACCATTTTCAGCCGTGTACGGCCGAGAGACATGGGCGAAAAATCGCGGGCCGATGTTTCACGTGAAACCATTCCTAGGACAATAAAAACAGTTGATTTTGCTGCGCTTTGGCGGCGGTTCGGGCGCAAAAACACATGGTTTCGCGAGCAAAATGCAGGCTTTTGGCGAGCCCTTTTCGAGGCAAAATAGTTGACTGAGTCAACTATCGGCGGAACGCTCGGGCGGTTCGGGCATCAGCGCCGGCCGAGAAGGCTCCAAGCGGCGGGGAAGGCCAGCGCCGCCAGCGCCGCCTTGACCAGATCACCGGCGATGAAGGGTGTGAGGCCGAATTCCACCGCCTTGGCGAAGCCGCCGACGAAAGTGGAAAGCCAGGCGAGGCCCGGAATGTAGAGCACCACCGCACCTAAGAGGGTGGCGGCGAACATTTTCACCACATGGCGGTCGAAGCCGCGCTCGGCGAGGAAGCCGACAAGCCCGGCGGCGGCGATGAAACCAATGATGTATCCGCCGGTCGGCCCCATCAGGATGGCCGGGCCCGCCGTGAATCCGGCGAAGACCGGCAAGCCGATGGCGCCTTCGAGAGCATAAAGAGCCAGCGTCGCCGCACCCAGGCGGCTGCCATAGGCGCCGCCGATGGCGAGTACGGCCAAGGTCTGCAAGGTCATCGGCACCGGCAGCATCGGCACATTGACCTGGGCGCAGACGGCGACCAAAGCGCTGCCGAGAACGGCAAGAAGTGCCGCGCGCAACAGTTGATTGGACGAAGCGGTGGGCCAGACGCGATTGGCCAAGGTCGGATTTGCGGTGTTCATTTGATCCCCTCTTGAGACTGCTCTAACCCTGTGGGCGGGTTTATATGGGGAGTGCCCCGGCGAGGCAACCGGCAGATTGGGCCATGACGGCAATCGAGTTCGACAGGGCATTCGATGCGGTTCCCGGCAGGCCTGAGCAGGTCTCGGCCCTCGTCCGCCGCGTGCTGTGCGATAATCCCGGCCCCTTCACCTTCCGCGGCACCTCGACCTTCATCATCGGCAAGGGCCAGGTGGCGGTGATCGATCCGGGGCCGGAAGATGAAGCCCATCTTGCAGCGCTACTCGATGCGGTGCGGGGCGAGACGGTGAGCCATATTCTGGTGACCCACAGCCATGCCGATCATTCGCCGCTGGCAGTGAGGCTCAAGGCGGCGACGGGGGCGGAGATATTCGGCCTCGGCCTGGCGGCGCGGCCGGATGACGGCAGCGTCCGCCTCGATGCCGGCGTCGATCATGGTTTCAAGCCCGATGTGGTTCTCTCGCATGGCAGCCGCATCGAGGGCCGCGGCTGGTCGCTCGAAGCGATCCACACGCCGGGCCACATGAGCAATCATCTGTGCTTCGCGCTCACCGAGGAGAAGGCGCTGCTGGTGGGCGATCATGTGATGGCCTGGTCGACCAGCGTGGTGGCGCCGCCCGACGGCAACATGGGACACTACATGGCGTCACTGCGTGCGCTGCTCGGCCGCGACGATCATATCTACTGGCCGGCCCATGGCCCGGCCAGGCTGGATCCCCTGCCCCTGGTGCGTGGCCTTCTGGCGCATCGGACCATGCGGGAACAGGCGATCGTGCAGCGGCTCAAGGCGGGCGACAGGACGGTCGCGGAAATCGTGCGGGCGGTCTATGCCGGCATCGACCCGAAGCTGCACGGCGGGGCGGCGCTGTCGACGCGCGCCCATCTCGATCATCTGATCGAGCAGGGCCGGGTGCAAAGGCATGATGACGTGTATGAGGTGGTTGGGAAGCGGTAGACCGTGCGACGCATACCAACTGCTAGACATCGGCGGGGGAATTGCAACTGGCGTGATAATTACGCCAGGCGCATACTGAATGCCAACCCGGCGGTCGCCGTCAGTCGATTGCTGTTTGTACAGTTGGCCAAAACGACGCGATTGACCCTTAGCAGACATCGGCTGCATTCCATCTGGCCGAAGTCGCTGTTCTGAGCAGGATGCCAAGTTCAGCGGCGCGCAGCGCAACGGCGAATGCAGCGCATGATGCCGCTTCATGGAACCTCAACCGGCTTGACCGCGTTATGGACGAAGGAGGACGATCACCATGAAGACTTTTCTGGGAAAGATTCTCGGCTGCTTGCTGACCATAGGCGTTGTTTACGTTCACGATTCCATGGCTACATCGACGGTCGCCAGTGGCACGACCGCCAGCACGTCGCGCGCAATCGTCAACTGGGACGTTGCTGCAAGCGAGTGGGGGCAGGTCACGGAAAACGTGCACACGACCTGGCTGAAGTTGAAAGCCAATAACGGCTGAGCGGATAGTGCTGGCGCAGATGTGGTCACCGGCCGTCTCAAGGCCGAGACGGGAGCGAAAGTTTTCGGCCTCGGCCGGATGACGAGAGCGTCCGCCTCGATGCCAGCGTCGATCATGGCTTCCGGCCCGATGTGGTTCTCTCGCATGGCAGCCGCATCGAAGGCCGCGGCTGGTCGCTCGGAGCGATCCGCACGCCGGGCCACATGAGCAATCATTTGTGCTTCGCGCTGGCCGCGGAGAAGGCGCTGCTGGTGGGCGATCATGTGATGGCCTAGTCGACGAGTGTGATCGCGGAACTGCGGCCACCGCCTATTCCAGAAGCGGCGTGAGGCGGTCGGTTGTCATGCGTTCGAAGGAAAGCCATTGGAGAACTGTGTCTTGATGAAGAAAAAATCGAACTTCCTGGGGCTGAGGACGCCCAAGTCCCGGGCTTTGATGCGCGACCGCTCATGCTGTCAGCGTCAGAGCTTGCCAATCACTTCAATTCGCGCATATCTTCTACCGTCGGAGCCGCTCATCGGGTGGATGTCGATTCAATGGCGACGGAGGGAACAATGAATACGCTCGTTCGTAGATATGGCTATGGTGCGTTTGCTGCTGCAATTCTCTTGGGAGCGAACGCTGCCGAAGCAGCGCTATATGAATTCACGGGGGCAGCTACCTTGCTTTCGGCAACAAGTGGTTGTGCAGCTCAAGGCTGGAGTGCCGGCAACTGGTTTTTGGCCCGATATCATCCGCCTGGTATTCTCAATAATGGCACGGCAACGCGATTTTCTTTGTTTCTTCAAAATGGTGCATTTGGCTTCCAGTTGAACACTGGTAGCCTGATCGGTACAACCTTCAAAGCCGTCACCGCAGGTGGAATCTTTTCAACGCCGTATTCATTTCCAGCTCAGATGCGGATTACCAGTCAATCTCCCGCATCTGTTTCCGCCTCTACTCCCGCATTGACGTTTGTCGGCAACATCAATGGGTTCGATGGGATTGGTTGTAATGTTCAACTGAGGTTCTCAGGAGTCGGCAGACAGCACTGAGTACAGAGTCGCCCGTGAACAATCCACTTTTCAAGCATATCGCGGTGTGAACTACTCAAGATGAATGGGTACGAACAATACTCATTTGCGTCTGCATATTTGGATCTCTTTGAGAAGCTGGAGGAATCGAGGGCTGAAATAGATATCGGGCCCAGTTCCGAAAGAACACAGTTTGCAAGATACATCAAACAACAAGCAGAGGAAGCTTGGGGCCTTGGCCATACAGGTGGTGAATTTCACCGCGAAGGGCAGCAAGCGGGAGCGAATGCATTGGCGCTTCACGCGATATCAATTGAAGTCGATGGATACAATATTGCTGAAGCACTGACTCTGAGGTCCGACATAGATGCATTTCGAAAGGTGGCGGAAGGAATATTGGAGAAAGCATGAGGGGCTGTCGGCGAATTGCGGTGATAGTGCATTTCATTGGACGAAGTCTGCCCATCCCAGCGTTGCGCGCTATTGATTCGGGCGCTGAAGCACCGCTAACACCCAAGAAGACTTATGGGGTCGTGGGGAACGTATAATCCTTAAACCGCTGGCGGAGCGTGAGCTTGGAAATTTTTCCGGCCGCGGTGTGGGGGATTTCATCGACGAAGGCGACATCGTCGGGCATCCACCATTTGGCGACCTTGCCGGTCATGTGGGTGAGAACCTTCTCGCGGCTCACATCATTGCCCGGTTTTTTCACCACGACAAGCAGGGGCCGCTCGTCCCATTTGGGATGGGGCAGGCCGATGGCGGCGGCCTCGAGCACGCCGGGGCAGCCCATGGCGATGTTCTCCAGCTCGATCGAGGAAATCCACTCGCCGCCCGACTTGATCACATCCTTGGAGCGGTCGGTGATGTTCATGTGGCCGTATTCGTCGATGGTGGCGACGTCGCCGGTGTCGAACCAGCCCTCGGCGTCGAAGAGCGCCGCCCCCTCGCCCTTGTAATAGGCTTTGGCGACCGCCGGGCCCTTGACCTTCAGGCGGCCGAAGGTCTTGCCGTCATGGGGCAGCGGGCGGCCCTCGTCATCGGTGATCTTCATGTCGACCATGAAGGGCACGCGGCCCTGCTTGAGTTTGAGCTTCCACCATTGGTCGTCCG
>CAYOZR010000001.1:0-75249 GCA_964408555.1 uncultured Aestuariivirga sp. | reverse complement strand
TCATGCTCAGAAAACTATGCAATCCAGCATGATCTCTCCGGACAGACTCTTAGGTCAGGAGGAAGGCGGTCATCGTCACGCGTTAACTTCTGCTTCTGGCGCAGAGCGGGCTTTCGATCAGCAATTCGCATAACGGGGAGTTATGGAAAAAATCTCCAAAGTCGCCAAGCGAGGTCATTGACAAATTTTGTAGATCTGAAAAAATACAAGACTAGACAGGTACACTTGACGGGAGTGGAGCAATGCCCCGAATGGCTGCGCTGAACGATGCCGGTCAGATCGAAGCCAAGCCGGAACGCGTGGCGAAGGCGTTGGAGCGCGATATCCGTTCGGGCAAGCTGGGCTTCGGCGCGCGGCTGCAAAGCGAGAACGAACTGGTCCAGCGCTTTTCTGTCAGCCGGACCACCGTCCGCAAGGGGCTGGAAGCGCTGGCGGGCAAAGGCCTGATCACCACCAAGATGGGCATCGGCTCTTTCGTAACCTTCAATGGCGAAGTCATCGACAATGCGCTCGGTTGGACGCGGGCGCTCGCCAACCGTAGCGCCGAGATCATTACCCACGTTTTGCGGATCGAGGTCGTCAGTGATGCGAGACTCGCCCGCGAGCTGAAACGGCGTTCGACAAGCTTCATCGCCATCGACCGGACCCGTGCGCTCAAGGGATCGAACCGCGCGATCTCCATCGAAAGAAGCCGCGTGCCGTTCCTGCCAGCGCTCGAACATGTTCCACGGCGCGGCCTGACAAACGGCTCCCTCTCGCAAACTTTGCAGGAAGCAGGTCTCGCCGGGCGGGGCGGCGAGGAATGGGCCGAGATCGAGTGTCTGTCGGAATCCGATGCCGCGATTCTGAGGGTTACCAAGGGCACACCCTTCCTCCGCACCCGAAGGCTCGTCCGCGACGAAGACGGCGGGCTCGTCGAATATGTGGTGAGCCTCCTCGATCCCCAGCATTTCGCGCTGCATCTGGAATTCTGATGGACTCGCTACATACCATGGACGGCATGTTCGATCGGGCCATGGGCGCGCTCTTGGGCGTGGCCATCGGCGATGCAATGGGCATGCCGTCGCAGACCCTGAGCAGAGATCGGATCCGCGGCATCTATGGACACATATCCGACTTCGTGGATTCGGTTCCGGATCAGCCCGTCAGCGCCGGACTTCCAGCGGGCACGATCACCGACGACACCGAGCAAAGCCTTCTTCTCGCGAAACTGCTCGTGGAAGGACAGGGCTCCTTCGACGAGGAACGCTGGGCCAAGGCCTTGCTCGACTGGGAGCGGGAAACACGCGCGCGCGGCGTGAACGATCTCCTGGGACCCTCCACCAAGCGGGCCATCGATGCGCTACTGCGGGGAGTTCCCGCGAGCGAGACAGGCCGCTTCGGCACGACCAATGGCGCTGCGATGCGCATCACGCCGATTGGCATCTCCGTCCCGGTCGAGCCCTTAGCGAAACTTGTCAACGCAGTTGAGCAAGCTTGCCGTGTTACGCACAATACTTCCGAGGCCATCGGTTCGGCGGCTGCTGTTGCCGCAGCCGTAAGCGCCGGCCTCGATGGCGCGGACCTTGATGAGTCAATGGCGCTTGCACTCGCAGCCGCGCGGGACGGCGAAGGGCGCGGGACGGCGGCAACGGCGGGCCGCATTTCTGAGTGCATTGCAAATGCCTTGGAGGTTGCCCGGTCCGCGTCCGGTCCCGATGCGGCACATGACATCGCAAGCCGGATCGGCACCAGCGTTGCGGCCATCCAGTCGGTGCCAATGGCCTTTGCCATCCTGCGGCTTTGCTCGGGCGACGTCTGGAAGGCCGCAGTGATGAGCGCCAATATCGGAGATGACACCGACACGATCGGCGCCATTGCCTGCGGCATGGCGGGCGCCAGCGCGGGTGCCGCGTCGCTTCCGCGCGATCAGGTGGATCGGGTCAGCCGGGTCAATCGCCTCGACCTTGCCCCATTGGTGCGCGGCCTGCTGGGCCTCAGGTGCCGGAACGCAAGCGGGCCATCGCTTCGGGAGCCCACACCATGAGCGGCCGCCTGCTGCAGATGTCCGGAATCGTGATCGATCTGGTGCACCGGATCGATCATGTTCCCGCGGCGGGCGAAGAAGTGGAATCGCCCGGTGTCATGGTGACCGCGGGCGGCGGCTTCAATGCCATGGCCGCTGCAAAGCGGATGGGAGTCGAGGTGCAGTACGGGGGTTCCCTCGGCACCGGTCTCTTCGCGGATATCGCCATCCGCATGCTCGACGAGGAAGGCATTTCAATTCTCTTGGCGCGGCGGCAGCCGATGGATCAGGGAACCTGCGTCGTCCTGGTCGATAGGGCCGGCGAGCGGAGTTTCATCTCGCATCACGGCGCCGAGCGGCACCTCGATGCGGCAGAACTCGATCGCGTCTCATTCCGTCCCTTCGACTGGCTCCTGCTCACCGGATACTCGCTGTTCAAGGAGGAGGGCGCGCGCGTCTTCCTTCCCTGGCTGCAAGGCCTCGCGCCCGGGCCGCAGTTCTTCTTCGATCCCGGCCCCACAATTGCCGATATTCCCGGCCCGGCGCTTCAAACCGCGATGAACCGCGCCGACTGGGTGAGCGCCAACCGCGGCGAAGCCAAGATCCTCACGGGTCTCGACGATCCCGCGGCGGCGGCACGGACACTGTCCCGGGGGCGCAAGGGCGCTCTGGTCCGCAGTGGTGCGGAAGGCTGCTGGATTTCGGTTGCGGGAGAGGCTGCCGCACATGTTCCCGGTTTTCCCGTCGAAGCGGTCGATACCAACGGAGCGGGCGATACCCATGACGGCGCCTTCATCGCCGCATCGTGCCTGGGATATGGCCCGGGCGATGCCGCGATTCTCGCCAATGCGGCGGCGGCTCTTGCCACCACAAAACATGGCCCGGCCACGGCGCCGGGCTTCGCGGAAACCCAGTCTTTCCTGACATCGCGCGGCATCCAATTGGCAACGCCACAGGCCGTGCGGGTCACGGAACCAAGATTGGGAACAACCGGGCGCCGATAACCGCCCACAACAGGGAGAAGTAAAATGACGGGAATGAACAGACGTTTTGCCCTCGGCGCGATCGGCGCAATGGCGCTGCTGTCGACAACGGCCATGTCGGGGGCCGCCGAAATCCGCGTGCTCAACTGGCAAGGCTACGGCACCGACGAGGCCTGGGCCGTCGAGGCCTTCGAGAAGAAGACCGGCAACAAGGTGGTGCACGACTATTTCACCTCCGAACAGGAAATGCTGACCAAGCTGCGCACCAACCCCGGCGCCTATGACGTGGTGCTGATCAACTCGGCCTTCACCGGCCAGGCCAAGGCCGAAGGCCTGATTGCCAAGATCGACACGACGGACATGCCGAATGTGAAGGACCTTGCGCCAAACATGGGGCAGAATGCGGACCTGGCTCCGGGGGGCGAGGTTTATGGCGTCGCCTGGACTTGGGGCGTCACATCGCTGACGGTGAACAAGAACGTCGTCAAGGAGACCCCCACGTCTCTCAACGTGATGTGGGACCCGCAGTATGCAGGGAAGGTCAGCATCCGTGATGATGGCGTCGAAGCCGTTCAGTTCGCGGCCCTGGCCACCGGCCAGAGCATCAACGACATCAAGGATATCGAGGCGGTGAAGGCGAAGCTCAAGGCGCTGATGCCGCAGGTGAAGGCCTTCTGGTCCTCCGAGAATGACTGGAACCAGTTCTTCTCGGCAGGCGACTTCGTGGTGTCGACGTTCTGGAGCGGAGGTGCCGGCCGTTCGGCCTCCAAGGGCCTGCCCGCGCAGTTCATTATTCCGCAGGAAGGGGCAATCGGCTGGCTTGACGGTCTTTCCATTCCCGCTTCGTCCAAGAACCAGGAAGCGGCCCGGGCCTTCATCAATTACATGATCGATCCCGAATTCTATGTGAAATGGGCGGCGAACGGCGCGCCATCCTCGGCGAATGCCAAGGCCAATGCGGCGTTGCCGGACACCGACTTCAACAAGATGGCCCTGAGCGATCCCACGGTGGTGGCGCGCGTGCAGTTCATGCAGCCGCTGTCTGACGATCTCCGCAAGACCTATCTCGAACTCTGGCAGGATGTGAAGACGGCACAGTAAGGAGAAAGCGCGTGGCGCTCACGGCCCGTCAGTCCGACGTGGCGCGCGCCGGCGCCCTGCTTTCGCCTGCCTATATATGGCTGACAGTGGCGGTGTTCCTGCCGCTGTCGGCCATGTTCTTCTTCAGCTTCTTGTCGGCCGCACCCTTCACCTCGCCCGACTGGCATTTCACGATCGCCAACTACGCTGAATTCTTCGCCCGGAGCCTTTATCCCGATCTGCTTGGGCGCTCGCTGGTTCTCAGCGCCATCGTCACGGCCCTGTGCGTGCTCATCGGTTATCCTTGCGCCTATGTGCTGGCCAAGCAGATCAAGGGCCGTTCCCGCGAGGCGCTGTTCCTGCTGATTATCCTGCCGTTCTGGAGCAACAGTCTGGTTCGTATCTTCTCGTGGGCCATCGTACTGCGCGGCAACGGAATCATCGACTATGCGCTTGATGCGGTGTTGCCATTCGACATTTCGGTCAGCCTCATGTTCAGCTACGCAGCGGTGGTGATCGGCCTCGTCCACTCCTATCTCCCCTATGTCATCCTCACCTCCTACCTCGCCCTGCAGGCCATCGACGACAGTCTGATCGAAGCGGCGCGCTCGCTGGGGGCGCCCTTCCGCACAATTCTGGCCAGAATTATTCTCCCGCTTTCGCTGCCGGGTCTCACGGCGGGTGCCGTGCTGATTTTCGTGCCGGTTGCCGGCTCATTCATGGAACCGCGCATTCTGGGTGGCCGCGCCGGTACATTCTACGGAACCGTCATCGAAGACCAGTTTGTCGCCGTGTTCGACTGGCCGCTCGGCGCGGCCCTCTCATTCGTTCTTCTTGCCGTGGTGTTCGTCGTTCTCGGGCTGTCGGCGCCGATCCTGAGGCGGGCGCAATGATGGGTCGTGGCCGCACAGCAGTTCTGGCCGGCAGAGCCTATGTCGGGCTCATACTGTTCTTTCTCTACGCGCCGATCCTGGTCATGGCGTTGATGTCGTTCAATGCGTCGGAATTCTATGCGCTGCCTGTCAACTTCACCTTCGCGTGGTACAGGAAGCTCGCCGGGAACGAGGAAATACTGCAGTCGGCCTGGCGCAGCGTGTGGATCGCCGTTGCGACGACCATCCTCGCCACCGTCGTCGGCACCACGGCGGCGATTGCGCTGTTTCGTTACGAATTTCCGGGCAAGGGTCTGCTTCAGGCCTTGCTATTTCCGCCGATTGCCATTCCATGGCTCATCATCGGCACCTCGATGCTGATCTTTTTCTTCTGGGTGGGCATCGGCCGCGGTACGCCTGCGGTGATCCTCGGCCACGTGGCGCTGGCGCTGCCCTATGTCGTCGTCGTCGTCGGCGCCCGCCTCAAGACCTTCGATATCCAGCTGGAGGAGGCCGCCCGTTCGCTGGGCGCCGGCAACTGGCAGGTCACCCGCCTGGTCACGCTGCCATGGATCGCTTCGGGCGTGGTGGCCGGCGCGCTGTTCGCTTTCGCCGTATCCTTCGACCAGTTCGTCGTGTCCTATTTTCTCGCCAAACCCGGGGATGCGACCCTCCCGGTCATGATCTACACGGCGATCCGCAAGGGCTTCACGCCCGAGATCAATGCGATCTCAACGATCATCATTACCATTTCCATGGCGGTAATGCTGCTGGCATCGCGGTATTTCAAGTTTGGAGGAGAGCGCTGATGGCCGACGTTCAAGTGCGCAATCTCAGCCTAAGCTATGGGCCGACCAAGGCGCTCGATAACGTTTCGCTCGATTTTCCGGACGGCCGGCTCTTCGGTCTCCTTGGCCCGTCCGGCAGCGGCAAGACTACGCTGCTGCGCTGCATCGCGGGGTTTGTCTCCGCACAGAGCGGGACGGTGCGCATCGGCGGCAAGCCGGTGGAAAACGTAGCCGTCGAGAAGCGCGAAATAGGCATGATGTTCCAGAATTATGCGCTGTTCCCGAACATGAGCGTCGCCGATAATATCGGCTTTGGGCTGCGAGTCCGGAACGTGGCGTCCGGCGAATTGAAGCGCCGGGTCGGAGAAGCCATAGAGCTTGTCCAGCTCCAGAACCTCGGCGGCAGGCGGCCGCACCAGCTTTCGGGCGGGCAGCGGCAACGCGTGGCACTCGCCCGCGCCATTGTCACGAGGCCCCGCGTGCTGCTGCTGGATGAGCCGCTGAGCGCCCTCGACAAGGCGCTGCGCGTCGACATGCAGATCGAGCTGCGGCGCATTCAGCGCGAGGTCGGCATTACCACCATCTTCGTGACCCACGATCAGGAAGAAGCGTTGACGCTGAGCGACCGGATCGGAATTCTCAGGAACGGGCGCCTTGTGCAGGAAGGGCCGCCGCGTGACGTCTATCACGCACCGATCGACCGCTTCACAGCCTCGTTTCTGGGTGAAGCCAACCTCCTCGAAGGCACCGCGGAGAAATCCGGCCTGCGCCTCGCCGACGGCACCCTCATCCGCTGGCCCCAGGGTAAGGCTCCCGATAGCAAGGGAACACTCATGGCAGTGAGACCGGAAGCCATGACTCTCTCCGCGTCGCGGCCTGGCGCGGACGGTGGCCTCAATCAGCTGCACGGACATCTAGAACAGGTGATCTTTGCAGGCCCGACGGCAACGTGCATTGTTCACGCTAACCGCAAGGTCTTTAAAGCTCTCGCCAAGAGCCAGGAATTGGCAGGCCTGCCGCCGTCCGGCTCCATATGGATGTCATGGCCCATCGAGCGCAGCATGATGATCGGGGATGATGAGGAAGGCGTCACACCACCAGTACGATCTGCATCTTGACGAAGTCCCCTTGTTCGCAATGAGTTGATCCTACTTGGGATAGCCCCTTGGGCCTGTACAACGGAGTCCAATAGATGCTGTCCCACAGCATATCTAGGACGCGTCAAGTGGCGCGCCGCCGGTTTCGCGGACATTATTCTGCCAGAACCATTGCACAGCTGATGACCACAGCGCGCGATCATCTCAGCAAGGCCGACACCGTGACCATCGCCGCTATTGAAACTGGCGTGCCGGCACTTGTCCAGGCCCGCACGCTCATCGACAGGTTCCACACAATGATCCGACAGAAAGCTGAAGCCGGCATCGATCCGTGGATTGCTGAGGCAATATCCGGTCCGATCTCCTCATTCGCCAATGGCGTCACGAAGGACAAGGCCGCCGTTCGAGCGGCCATCACAGAGCCCTGGTCAAATGGTCGGGTCGAAGGTCGGATCACAAAGCTCAAGCTGGTTAGCACTACTTTGGCGGATTTATTGGCGACGGGGCATTTTGGGGATTCTCGAATCGGCTATTGGATGATTCATGGGTGGCCGGCTTATGGAGGGCTGGCCATGACTGGAATGACGTCGGACTGGAATTCGGATTTGCAAGCGTGGTTGGCTCCGTTTCTTGAGAGGCTTGGACATAAGGCGCGGCGACGGATGTGTCCGCTCTATGTGGCGGGGCTCATCGGGCCAGGAGATCGCAAGAGCATTCAGCCGATGGCGGAGCGGCTGGCGCCAGGCGACTACGACCAGTTGCACCACTTTATTGCCGGCGGCGTTTGGAACGCAGCGCCCCTGGAGACGAAGTTGCTTGTTCAGGCTGACCGGCTGGTTGGCGGCAGCGATGCGGTTCTGGTTATCGACGATACGGCGTTGCCGAAGAAGGGCGATCGCTCGGCCGGGGTCGCGGCGCAATATGCCTCGGCACTGGGCAAGACCGCCAACTGCCAGACGCTGGTGTCACTGACGCTGGCCCGGGCCGAGGTTCCGGTGATGGTGGGCTTGCGGCTTTTCCTGCCTGACAGCTGGACCGATGATCCGGCGCGCTTGAAACGAGCCGGCGTTCCTGCCGCACATCGTGCAGCGCGGAGCAAGCCGGAGATCGCACTTGCCGAGATTGACCGCGCAATCGCCGCAGGGGTTCGATTTGGGTGCGTGCTGGCAGATGCCGGATACGGCCTGAGTGCGCCATTCCGCCAGGGCCTCACGGCTCGTGGCCTGACCTGGGCGGTCGGGATTCCCGGGCGTCAGAAGGTCTATCCGGCGGATGTGAAGCTGATCTTTCCCGTCGCAGGCCGGGGACGCCCGCGCCAGCGCCACATCCCGGACATTCTCTCAAGGCCAGCCGAAGAGATGCTGGCTCCCGCCATCTGGCGGTCCATCAGTTGGCGGCGAGGAACCAAGGGCGCATTGAAAGCACGTTTTGGCGCCATTCGCGTGCGCGTTGCCGATGGACCGCCGCAGCGGATTGGCGACAAGGGGCAGCAGCATCTCCCCGGAGAAGAGGTCTGGCTGATCGGCGAGCGCCGCACCACCGGAGAGACGAAGTATTATCTCGCCAACCTGCCGCTCGAAACGGAATTGCGCAGATTGGCGGCTATCGTCAAAGCGCGATGGATTTGCGAGCAGGCGCATCAGCAGTTGAAAGAAGAACTCGGTCTCGACCACTTCGAGGGACGATCCTGGCAAGGTCTGCATCGGCACGCCTTGATGACGATGATCGCCTACGCCTTCTTGCAGCACCGTCGCCTCGCCTCAGTGGGCCGGGAAAAAAAGAATCCACGGCCCGCCGCCTCAGCCAAGCCTGCCCGCCGTCCGTCACGCCATCATCAATCTCATGCTGAGAGCCATACCCGCACGATGTCCGTACTGCTGCCGATGGCTGGACAACCGACACCATGATTGAATCTGCCAAAGTAGTGCTAGATGAGTAACCAAGTTGGAAGTAATGCCACAAAATTTGCTCCACCACTGCAAGGCTGGCTGAAGTGCTGCTTTGGGCCTTCTGACCCAAACAGTCTTGTCAGGGATCGAGTGGCCTGACAGACTTCCTGCACCAGGGTGATTGGGAGATTTTTGCGTTTCGGCTCTCTTGGCTGTCGAAAGGCGAGATAAAATCTGAATTCTTGTTTTCTGCGGAAACTTATACTGGAGCTTCGGCGACTGATTCGAAATATCGGAGAAGTGGATTGCGCCATCATGTGCCAAGACTACGTTCAGAGGTTGCCGCGGTGGTCGGTTGAAGTACCCCTCAATCAGGATGAGGAGAGGCTGTTCCGTGACCTGGAACTTGTCTTCGAGGAGAACTTGGAGGTCGCCGACTTTGGCCGTCGCGCGGCCAAGGATGCAGTTCAGCTTGCCTTCACATACCTCGATAAACGCGGACTGTCGGGCCATGCAATGAAGCCTCTGTTTGACGTCTTCAGGGCGCTCCAGGACGTCGAGAATGGCGTCCTGCCTGAGCTGTTTGATCCGAAGGCTGCAAGCAATTCCGGACCCGACGGCCTGAGTAAGTGGTCACGGTCCAGCGGGGCTGAGCAGGTCAAACCTTACGCTGCGGCCTGCATGGGGGCGCTGATGAAGACGGGGCTCAGAAAAGAGGAGGCCGCGATTCGGGTTGAGCGAGCGGCCCAGTACTGGCCGAGGTTCTCCAGCGGCATTATCAAGGCGAGCACCGTTGCGAACTGGCGGGACGAGCTGATGCAGGGAAGTACGACCGATCCCGACCGGCTGATCTATGAAAGTTTGGTTCGCTACTTCTCGGATGGGCCGAACGCCGCGGAACTTCTTGAAGTACTTCACAAGGGGCCGCCGCTGACCGGCGGGATGCGGCGGTCCGAAACGAGGTCCGAAACATAAAATCTTCCCCGGTATTCTATGCCGGGAATCGCACATTGGTTCACCTTCATTCACGACGAAGGAGAACCAGCCATGAAACCGTCCAATCCCCCCAGGCTCTTGCAGCCTGCCGACCGCGATCCGCGCGGCGAATCCAAGCCTTTCGCCCAGCCTCAGCGGTACGCCGCACCGATTCCCAAACCTTTTTCCAAGCGCCTGCACAGAAAGCAAGCGGCCGAACATCTCGGTGTCAGCCTGTCCTGGTTGGACAAGTCGCGCCTTTCCGGCCTTGGCCCGCCTTTTATTGCAATCGGTAACCGGGTTGTTTACGATTCTGGGGACCTCGATGAGTTCCTGCAGAACAATCGGCGCCAGTCGACATCGGAGTAGGCATTACTGATACGGTATACATCATTGTACTTGTCTGTATTACAATTCATTGCAAGATTAGGATTATGTCTGTGAGTATTGAAACCCAATATACTGCTAGCGTATTCCTAATGTCTATGGTTATACTACGCCCTGCGACATCCGGAAACGACCTGCAAGCCCGCTTCGTCCTAACGGAGAACGCTGATGAACGACCTGAGCCGCAAACCCGATGACTTCACCCCCACGACCGGGCCGGTGCTGATTGGAGAGCCATCCCTGGCCGATGCCATGGCGGCCATCGCCAACGATCCAACCATTCCCACCCCGAAGCGCCGCCATTGGTTAACGTCGATGCGCAGCATTGCCGCGGCCATTGGCCGGCCACCTGAGTCGTTGCCGTGCCGCCTGACGGCTCTGCGCCATCCTGTGAACCGCTTGAATGCGGCTGCCCTGGGCTGGGAGCAGAAGACGCTCTCGAACCATAAGGCAAATTTTAGGGCGGCGATCAATCACTTCATGAAGGTGAAAAACGTCCCGAGCCGGGGTGTGCCGCTGATACTCGTCTGGCAACAGCTGATGGGCGAGATTGGGGAAGTGAAGCCCCGCCTGCTGCTGAGCGGCCTTGCCCGCTATTGCAGCGCCCGCGATTTGCCGCCGGTGGCCGTGACCGAGGAACTCGTTGCCGATTACTTTGCCTTTCGCGATTGCACCGGTTTCCTCCGCTCCGGCCTGGCCCGCACCCGTGAACTCATGAAGGCCTGGAATCTCTGCGTGGAGCGGGTCTCGGGCTGGCCGCAGAGTCAGCTGAAACTGCCCAACTTGCCGCAGGCTTCCTCGGGTCCGGACTGGGGCGAGTTCCCGGAAGGACTGCGTGTTGACATCGACACCTATCTTGCCGATCTGGCGAAGACCCACCGTTCCGCCAGTGGCCGCCGCCGCCGGGCCTGCAAGAAATCAACGCTTGAAACCCGGCGCCGGGAAATTGTCGCCTTCGCGCGCACCGCCATTGCTGCCGGAACACCGATCGAATCCCTGACTTCCCTGCAAGCTTTGCTGGCCCCCGATGTGGTCGCACCGGCGCTCGAGGCCTACCTCGACCGCAATGGCGAGCGACCGAAGGGCTACACGATCGACCTCGCATGGAAGCTCATGTCCATCGCCAAGATCATAAAGGCCCCGGCAGGCAGCATCGCCCATCTCGACGATATCCGGGCCAGGCTCGAGGACGAGCGCGGTCCCGTCCTCACCGAGAAGAATCTGAAGGTGATCCGCGCCGTCATCATGACGGACATCTGGTTCAGGGTGATTGAACTGCCGGAAAAACTGATGGCCGAGGCCCAGCGCATGCTGAACTGGTCACCAGCGAAGGCTGCGGCGCTTGCCGCTCTTGCTGCGCAGATCCAGATCCTCACCCGCGCGCCGCTGCGGGTGGGTAATCTCCTGTCGATCAGGTTTGGCCATAATCTGACCCGTACCGGCGACAGCGACAGCAATTACCGCCTGCGCTTTCCCAACTACGACGTCAAGAATCGTGTGGACCTCGACTTTCCCTTGAGCGCAAGGACCACCGAGATGATCGACCGGTTCATCCACGAGTTCCGCCCGCATCTCGGCGATGGACATCGGGGCGACTGGTTGTTCCCTGGAGCGAACGGCAAACACCGGTCATCCAGCCATGCCAGCGTGTCAATCGCCGAGCGGGTGGAGCGGGAGGTGGGGCTCAGGGTCACTGCACACCAGTTCCGGCATGCGGCGGTGGCAATGATTCTCAAGGCAAAACCCGGCGATTACGAGTGGGCTCGCCGGATCCTCGGTCACATCAATATCGAAACCACGATCCGGTTCTACAGCTCGCTGGAGTCTTTCAGGGCGACCGAAGTGTTCGGCGCCATGGTGGAGGAACGGATGATCGACCCAAAGGGCAATAACCAGAAGACGAAGAGTCCGACCAAGTCCAAGCGGCCCACCCGGATTACGAAAACCACGCCGGTCCGGAGTTCCTGACATGGGCACCAAAGCTCCCGTGGTCATCCGCAGCCTGAAGCCGCATGAGTGGCCACAGACCGACCAGGCAGCCTGGGCCGAGGCCTGCCGCCCCGGTGGCAGGCTCACCCGCGGTGGCAGGGTCTCCCATCTCAAGCCTGTCACCCGCAATGATCTTGCCCGACGCTATGGCCAGTTTCTCGATCATGTCGCCCGCACCGCGGGGCTCGATCTCCAGAGCCGCGCAGCCGCGACCGTCATCCCGGGCCTGGTTGAGACATATGTGGCCGAACTTCAGGCTCGCGTCTCCTCAGTGACATTGCACGGCTCCATTGCCAAACTCCGCCGTGCCGCAGAACTTCTCGATCCGGCCCTCGACTTAGGCTGGCTCAGGGACATCGAGAACGACCTCGCCCTTGAAATGAAGCCAGCCTCCAAATTCCACCGCATTGTCGACAGCGATCGGGTTGTCCTTGCAGGCCTCACCCTCATGCAGGAGGCCGAGACCGCAGAGGTAATAACACCGCTCAGCCAGGCCCAACACTACCGCAACGGTCTCATGATCGCGCTCCTCGGCCTGTGCCCCATCCGCCTCAAGAACTTCTCGAGCCTCACTCCCGACCGGAACTTCATTCGCCTCGGCGGCAACTGGTGCACTGCACTGAGTGCCCAAGAGACCAAGGAGCGCCGCCCCGACGAGCGCCCCGTACCGCCATTTCTCACGCCCTTCATCGACTGCTATCTTCGGACCTACCGTCCGGTCTTCAACTGCCCCGGCCCGGCACTCTGGGCGGGTCGTTATGGCAAGCCCCTTGGTTACTCGGCGGTGGAGCGCATCGTCACCGAGACTACCCGTCTGACGCTCGGCATTCCCATCTCGCCCCATCTGTTCCGGGATAGCGGCGCCTCAACGGCCTACATGTTTGCCGGAGGCATGCCGAATCTCGCGTCAGCGCTCCTCAATCACCGTGGCCGGAAGACAACCCAGGACCACTACAATCGCGCAAGGTGCGCCTTCTACGGTCAGGAGTTTGAAAAGCTGGTGGAGGATAGAGACCCACCGCTCGATTGAGGGAGCGCTTTCACCAGTCGAGTGGTGTAATCAAACAGCAGTATTTGGCCCATCCCGGACATAAACCAGGCGATGGAATGATGACCGCTTTCAATTCCAATGCGGATTCTTTAGCGAAGCTTTAGCTTGGAATGGTCATAACCCGGTTTGAGTTGTACTTCATCACAACTTGGGCTCGACACGGCTAGGGATCGAGTCGGCAAGAGATTCAATTGGAGTGTCGGCTGAGGCCCAGACCCTCGACCCATGAGGGGCCTTGGGGCGAGATGTGGTCTTTCTACTCTTTCGCCTTGGGGCGTTTTGGGCTGCAGCTGTTCGTGTCACCACCATCCGGTCAATTTGCTGAACCACGGCTCGAAGGTCGCGACACCCTGCATGAGTGCGCCAATTGTAGCGATAGCGGCGAGGAAGAGTTCAATCCCACGGAGGCGAAACCGGGAGCGGACGACGACTTCCTTGCCATCCCAATAAAGCTTGCCGTCGTTTGGCGTCATTCCGAACAAGGACAGACCTTCGAGCGAGATGGGCCGAACGTCCTGGGGCCAATCACTGGGCGGAGTACCCGGCGCCCATTTATGTCGGCGGATGTTATCCCAATCGACCTGGGTCATGAGACCTCCTAAACCGATGACACGAGACATTATCATCGATTGAGATACTGTCCATTCAACTCGTGCAAGCTGTCAATGCCGGGGGGGACATTGAGAATTTCAGGCCAGGAGCATCTAGTGCGAACGACGCGTCACCAAATTGGGAGTCCCACTGCCGATCACAGGCATGGCCGCAGCGTTCGGGAATTGAAGTTGATCGCATGAGGCGCCAAATTCTTCGTGTCGAATCATGACTGAATTCAATCCAATCCTCATCGCCGCTGTCGATATCGGTTCTCCGATGGCTGGAAGGTTTGGGTGGGCTGCATTGCCTGAGCCAAGGACAGGAAGCAGCATTCCAGAACTCATCGAGATCGTTGCGAAGGCGCTGACCCTTGGCCCGGTATCGTTGGGCTTTGAGGCCCCGCTGTGGGTGCCCATGCGGGCCGACGTGATGACCTTGACCAAAGCCCGAGCCGGCGAAGGAACACGCTCTTGGAGTGCGGGAGCTGGCGCGGGCGTACTTGCAACCGGCTTGGTTGTCATTCCCCGCATTTTGTCGGGGATTCGTAAGGCTGCGCCGTTTGCGGTGGCTTCACTCGATTTCAAGAAACCGCCAAGTAGGCCCGGCGAACTTTTTCTTTGGGAAGCATTCGTGAGTGGCAAGGACAAGGGCGATAGTCATGAAGCCGATGCCCTCATCGCTGCGAGGGCCTTCAAGCGTGCCTGTGTCAACCTCCCGGACTTCCAGAAGCTCTCGCCGGAACCCTGCCTGAATCTTCTTGGCGCGGCGTTGGTTCGCACGGGGTGGACGTCAGACCTCAGGATTCTGGAGGCAGAAACACTCGTGGTCCGGGTCTGACGGGACTGTCGAAACAAGGTGTTTTTTCTTTACCTAGGGTAGCCTATCGTGAGTCACCGCCATCCGTCGCGGTCCTGCCAATCAAGAAAGCGTCACCTTCCTCATGTTCGAACAGACCTTCAAAAACATCGATGACGTTCTCTGGAAAGAGGCCGGTTGCACCACGGAGCTGGATTACACGGAGCAGACCTCGTGGATTCTGTTCCTCAAATATCTGGACGATCTGGAGCAGGAGCGGGCACTGGAGGAGGAATTGGTCGGCAAGCCCTATGCCTTCATCATCGATGACGCGCATCGCTGGTCCCGGTGGGCCGCGCCTAAGAAGCCCGATGGCTCCTTCGATCATGACAAGGCGCTGACCGGTGACGACCTGATCGACTATGTGAACCGCAAGCTCTTCCCCTATCTGCAGGGCTTCAAGGGCCGCGCCGAAGGGCCGGACACCATCGAATACAAGATCGGCGAGATATTCGGCGAGATCAAGAACCGCTTCCAGAGCGGCTATAGCCTGCGCGATGCGCTGGAGCTTATCGACCGGTTGCGCTTCCGCAGCCAGGCGGAGAAGCACGAGCTTTCCCAGCTCTATGAAGACAAGATCAAGCGGATGGGCAATGCGGGCCGCAATGGCGGCGAATATTACACGCCGCGCCCGCTCATCCGCGCCATGATCAAGGTGGTGAAGCCGAAGATCGGCGAGCGCATCTACGATGGCGCGGCGGGCTCTGCGGGCTTCCTGTGCGAGTCCTTCGACTATCTCAGGCAGAAGCCGAATCTCTCGACCAGCGACCTCAAGACGCTGCAGGAGCGCAGCTTCTACGGCAAGGAGAAGAAGAGCCTCGCCTATGTCATCGCCATCATGAACATGATCCTGCACGGCATCGATGCGCCCAATATCGTGCATACCAACACGCTGGCCGAAAACATCAGCGACATTCAGGAGAAGGAGCGCTTCGAGGTAATATTTGCCAATCCGCCCTTCGGCGGCAAGGAACGCCCGGAGGTGCAGCAGAACTTTCCGATCCGCACCGGCGAAACCGCCTTCCTCTTCCTCCAGCATTTCATCAAGAGCTTGAAGGCCAGTGGCCGCGCCGCCATCGTTATCAAGAATACTTTTCTGTCGAACAGCGATAATGCCAGCGTGAGCCTGAGGCGGGAGTTGCTGACCAGCTGCAATCTGCACACGGTTCTGGACATGCCCGGCGGCACGTTTCAAGGGGCGGGCGTCAAGACCGTGGTTCTGTTCTTCGACAAGGGCGCACCCACCCGGAAAATCTGGTTCTACAAGTTCGATCCGGGCCGCAATCTCGGCAAGACCAATTCACTTAATGATGCGGACCTGGAGGAGTTCGTCAGGCTGCAAGCGAGCTTCGCCGATAGTGCGAACTCTTGGAGCGTGGATGCCTCAGGGCTGGACGAGACCACTTATGATCTCTCGGTGAAGAACCCGAACAAGGCAGAAGAAGCAGCCTTGCGCGATCCTCTTGAAATCATGGACGAGATCGCGGCGCTTGATGCAGAGAGCGCAGAAATCCTCCAGAGCGTTCGGGGGTTGTTATGAATGCAGTATGGGTCGAAAAACCCCTAGAAGACTGCATAGAGAACGTAACCTATCCGCGAAAAGTGCAGCGAAAGGACTTTCTGCAGGAGGGCGTGTTTCCAGTTATTTCGCAGGAATCCGAGTTTATCAATGGCTACTGGGACGATCCGACTATCCTGTTTAGGGTCAGGAGGCCAGTGGTGATTTTTGGCGATCACACTCAGGTCCTAAAATATGTCGATTTCGATTTTGTGTTGGGTGCTGACGGTGTTAAAGTTCTGGTGCCCAGAGATTTTCTGATTCCGAAATACTTTTACTATTGTCTCATGGCGCATCCGCTACCCACCCTAGGGTATGCGCGGCATTACAGATTGTTGAAAGACATCAGAGTTGCCTTTCCGCCACTCTCTGAACAGCAGCGCATTGTTGCCATTCTGGATGAGGCGTTTGAGGGGCTGGCCGTTGCCGTTGCCAATGCCGAAAAGAACCTCAAGAACGCCCGCGAGCTTTTCGACAGCTATCTGAATTCTGTCTTCACCCACAAGGGCGAAAGGTGGGTTGATAAACCAATTGGTGATATCTCTCAGGTTTTCGATGGCCCCCATGCAACTCCCAAGACAGTGGAGGCAGGGCCAATATTTCTTGGCATAAGCGCTCTTCAGGATGGTGTTGTCAATTTGAACGAGACAAGGCACGTAACTGCGGAGGATTTCAAGAAGTGGACCCGTCGGGTAATACCACAAGAGGGTGATGTAGTATTCTCTTATGAGACGCGTTTAGGACAAGCAGCTATCATTCCAAATGGGTTGGAATGTTGTCTTGGCCGGAGAATGGGTCTGATACGCGTCGATCGAAGTGAGATTGATCCGCGTTTCTTCGTTTATCAGTATATCTCACCACCTTTTCGCGCCTTTCTCGAAATGAAGGCTATTCGTGGCGCCACCGTAGACCGGATTTCGCTTAAAGAATTTCCATTCTATTCGCTCAAAGTTCCGCCACTAAACGAGCAGATACACTTGGTTTCAAAGATAGAACTTATTGCGCGCACGTCGAAGGACTTGGCTGACCGTCAAACTCATAAACTAGCCGCTGTTGCCGATCTGAAGCAATCCATCCTGCAGAAAACCTTCGACGGTGAGTTGACCAATCAACCCTCCGCTACTGCTATGGAAGCCGTTGCATGAACGAAGCCGAGACTCGCGCAGAAATGATCGACCCCGCCCTTAAGGTGGCTGGCTGGGGCGTGGTGGAGGGAAGCCGGGTTCCTCGCGAGCAGATCACGCTGGGGCGGCTGGAGGGCGCCGGCAGACGCGCGAAGGCCGAGATTGCCGACTATGTGCTCGTCTATCGCAATCACAAGCTCGCCGTCATCGAAGCCAAGAAGCGCGATGCGAAAGATACGGCAGGTTTGGGCCAGGCCAAGCAATATGCGGCCATGCTGCAGACCCGCTTTGCCTATTCCACCAATGGCCGCCGCATTTACCAGGCCGACATGGAAACCGGCGCGGAAGGATATATCAGCGCCTATCCATCACCGGAAGAACTTTGGACTCTCACCTTCGCCAAGCCGAACCTCTGGCGCGACCGCTTTGCGGCGGTTCCGTTCGACAATAACGGCGGCCAATGGGACCTCCGGTATTACAAATACAACGCCATCAACAACGCTTTGGAAGCCATCGCAGCAGGAAACCAGCGAATTCTTCTGACCCTGGCGACCGGAACAGGCAAGACTTCCATTGCGGCTGAGATTGCCTGGAAACTGTTCCAGAGCCGCTGGAATCTCAGCCGTGAGCCGACCCGACGGCCCCGTATCCTGTTCCTTGCCGACCGCAACATTCTCGCTAACCAGGCCTACAACGCTTTCTCAATGTTTGCCGAAGATGCGCTGGTCCGCATCGCGCCCGATGAAATCCGCAGGAAAGGCCGGGTACCGAAGAACGCCAGCGTGTTTTTCACCATCTTCCAGACCTTCATGAGCGGCAAGGACAGCCACGGGAATCCCGCGCCGAACTTCGGCGGCTATCCGCCGGATTTCTTCGACTTCATCATCATCGATGAATGCCATCGGGGTGGGGCGAATGACGAAAGCACCTGGCGCGATATCCTCACCCATTTCGCGCCCGCCGTTCAGCTTGGCCTCACCGCCACGCCAAAGCGCGCTGACAACATCGATACCTATGCCTATTTCGGCGACCCGGTTTACGTCTATTCGCTGAAAGAGGGCATCAACGACGGCTATCTGACACCCTTCAAGGTGAAGCAGATCGCCACCACGCTGGACGATTATGTCTATACGCCCGACGATCAGATTATCGAAGGCCAGGTGGATCGCGGCAGGCGCTACACGGAAGCGGAGTTCAATCGCATCATTGAAATCACGGAGCGCGAAAGGCACCGGGTCAAGCTCTTCATGGGCGAGATCGACCAGAACCAGAAGACGATTGTGTTCTGCGCAACACAGGATCATGCGCTCGCCGTGCGCGATCTGGTCAACCAGATCAAGAAAAGCAAGGACCCTAACTATTGCGCCCGCGTGACCGCCGATGACGGGGCGATCGGCGACCAGCACCTCAAGGCGTTTCAGGACAACGACAAGACGATCCCCACCATCCTCACCACGTCGCAGAAGCTTTCGACCGGCGTGGATGCCCGCAACATCCGGAATATCGTTCTGATGCGCCCGATCAATTCCATGATCGAGTTCAAGCAGATCATCGGGCGCGGCACGCGCCTGTTCGACGGCAAGGACTATTTCACCATCTACGATTTCGTGAAGGCCTATGAGCATTTCAGCGATCCGGAATGGGATGGCGAGTCGGTGGCACCGGAACCCGTAAAGCCGCGACCGCCAAAGGGCGATGAATCAGACGAGACCGATGAACCCAACCCTCCCAAGGAGCCGGGAGAGAGGCCGCAGAAGATCAAGATCAAGCTGGCTGACGGGAAAGAGCGCACCATCCAGCACATGATGGCGACAACCTTCTGGAGCGCCGATGGCAAACCGATCTCGGCTGCACAATTCGTGGAGCGTCTCTTCGGTGAGTTGCCGCAGTTCTTCAAGGACGAAGACGAATTGCGGCGCATCTGGAGCAGGCCCGACACGCGTCGGGCGCTGCTGGAGCAGCTTGCCGAGAAGGGCTATGGGCTGGAGCACCTCTCCGAAATCGGCGCCATGATCAATGCGGAGAAGTGCGACCTCTTCGACGTACTGGCCTATATCGCCTTCGCCTTTCCGCCGATCACGCGGGAGGAACGAGTGGAGGCCCGCAGGGGCGATATTCTCTCCCGCTATGACGTAAAGCTTCAGGCGTTTCTGGATTTCGTTCTTTCGCAATACGTGAAGCAGGGCGTGCAAGAGCTTGATCAGGAAAAACTGGCGAGCCTGCTGGAGTTGAAATATCACACCGTCAGCGATGCAGCTGAAAAGCTGGGCGGCGTTCCAGTGATCAGAGATACGTTTGTCGAGTTTCAGAAGTATCTCTACGAGAGCAGCAAGGTGCAGCAATGACAGTTACGAAACTTCGCCCTGACGAGAAGCGCAAATCGCGTGTGGGCGTGAGCACTTCGGTGCCCTGGAGGTGTCTTCCGAATCATTGAATCGCCCCTAGCCTATGACATGAGGTCAAGAAATCAAATCACGGCAAGCTACTGTGTCCGTCTGTTCACCTCGCACAAGGAAAGGCCAATGAACATCCTCGAAATCCCAATGGGGTTGATTGGCCACACCAAGACTGAGAAGATTGAAGTTCTCTCACCGCATGGCCGTAAGAGGAAACCGTGGATACCGCTGTCCGCCTCGTTGTAGCTGTCACCGATAGGGATTGGTTCGAGCACCTCCGCCGGCAGCCGAATATTGCGGAAGTAAACTTCTGGTCGCCCTCGCCCAAGTCCTTTCGTGCCCTCCAGCCAGGTGAACTGTTCCTGTTCAAGCTCCATGCTCCGGTAAACATGATTGTCGGGGGTGGCATCTTCGCCTCGTCAACTGTGATGCCCCTAGGCCTCGCATGGGAGGCCTTCGGCGAGGCCAATGGGGTGATCAACCTTGCCGAGATGCGAACCCGTATCTTGCGCTATCGGCGGCTTGATGCCGACAGCCGCGGTCCCATTGAGATCGGCTGCCGTATTCTCACTCAGCCTTTCTTCCTCCCCGAGGATCGATGGATCGCCCCACCGGCTTCATGGTCGCCCAACATCGTCTCCCTGCGCGGCTACTCGACTGACGATGCCGAAGGGCTAGCCCTGTGGGACGCAGTCCAGAACGCGACCCAAGAGGTTTCGGTAATTCCCGGCTTCTCAGAGGCTCCTGATCGTTATGGAAAGCCAACCTTGATCAAGCCCCGCTTGGGCCAGGGGGCATTCAGGATGATCGTGACCGATCTTTACAGCCGCAAATGCGCCGTCACCGGTGAAAAGACCCTTCCGGCCCTAGAGGCCGCCCACATTCGCCCTTACGCTGATGGTGGCGAGCATTCCCCGGCCAATGGCATCCTCATGCGCCGCGACCTCCATAGCCTCTTCGACGCGGGCTATGTGACCGTGACGCCCGATTACCGGTTCGAGGTCAGCCGCCGAATACGCGAAGAATTCGACAATGGACGACACTACTATTCTTTGCACGGCTCGAAGCTCGCGATCCCCGAAAAACCTAACCTTCGGCCCGACCCCAATGCTCTTCAATGGCACAATGGCGAGAGATTTCTTGGATGATGTTTGGGGGTGTCACCCCGTTTCGCAGAACCTTCGCAGCCTATCGCGGTGCCGGACATCGATAACGGCAAGACCCTTGGAGGGTTGATCAAATGCCAAAGAGAAGGAGGGGAAACAACCTCGAGCGATGGGAAATCGCCCTCGTGAAGGCAATGCTTGCTCGGGGCGGATATAATGATCAAGACATACTTGCCTACTTCACTCGGCCAACCCGCTCCGTCAATCACCGGGCGATCAGCGAGATTCGGACCGAAGCGAAACACAAATTGTTGAAAGCAGCATCGCAAGAGCAGCTTGACGACTTCCGCGCCACCTGGCCGGACATTGATCCCCAGACCGGCCTCAGCATCCGTGGCGACGAATTGCTCATCAAAGCCCGCGAGGCCATGATAGCAGCTGTCCATATTTTCAACAGTGCGGGACTTACGTTTAGGGCTGAGCTCTTCATAGTGACCAGCATCATCGGCTGGACCTATCTCCTCCACGCATGGTTTCGCCGAGAGGGTATCGACTATCGGTATCTCCAGGCCGATGGTATTGCGAAAAAGACCAAACAGGGCGAAGATTGTTATTGGGAGCTTGGAAAGTGCATAAGGCATGCGAGGTGCCCGATACCCAAGGGTGCCGTCACAAATCTCGAATTCCTGATTGAACTCAGACATGAAATTGAGCATCGATCAACGAATCGGATCGACGATGCAATCAGCGCCAAGCTCCAAGCGTGCTGCATCAACTTCAATGACGCTATCAAGAACCTGTTCGGACCCCAGTACGGTCTTGAAAGACGCCTTCCTATTGCGCTTCAGTTTGTGACTTTCAGCTCGGACCAGCGCGCCGTTCTCAAGAAGGCGGGAACACTTCCTCAACATATCGAAACCATGATGGATGCGTTCCACAACGGCCTTACAGAAGAAGAGCAAGCGGATCCTCACTTCGCCTTTCGCGTGGCATTCGTACCCAAAGTCGGGAACCGTGCATCTAGCGCCGACTTGGCCATCGAGTTCGTCAAGGCAGACTCCGATGAGGGCCAAGAAATCAACCGGGTTCTGCTGAAGGAAGTGGCTAAGCGTAGGTACACGCCCAAGCTGGTCGTTGAAATGATGCAGGTCGAAGGGTTCCCCAAATTCAAGCAGCAACAACACACGGACCTTTGGAGGGAGCTTGACGCAAAGAATCCTGCGAAGGGATTTGGATGCGCCGGCGACTATAGGGGAACGTGGATTTGGTATGATACTTGGATTGCACGTGTTCGCGCCCACTGCCAAGAGCACAGCGAGCGCTACCAATGACACAGTCTCCTACTACGGCAGAAAAGAGCTTCCGGCAGTCGAATCCGACAACACTGGATAGGTTCAGTCTCGGCAACCCGCGTCCTCATAAGGTAGGGAGAAGGCTGGCTCGATCGCCCAAATGGCTGGCGACGGCACCCTCGTAATGTTGCCGGATCGCGGCTCTCCGTGACTGTTACTGCGTCCTTGATTTGTTCCTAAAACCGTTTCTTTGCGCTATCAATTGGCACCAATTCTGCGCCTCGAGAATCGGGGCTAAGGCGTTGCAAGCCTCGCCGAATTAATTGTGCAACTTTATTTTTCTAAACCTATGAAAAAACGATGTTTTTTATGATATGTGCCGGTCAGAAAGCATGGAGATATGCCTATGACCGACAACCAGCACGCCCCCGATTACGAAGACCAGCACCCACCCCGCGATCATAGTTGTGGACTAAGAAGGCATGTCAATAGGCAATGCCAGGGGCACTGGAGTAGGGTAGTGGGTCAGTCTGAAATTGGCTGCACTTGACTATCATGGAAATGGTCTCGGACTCCTGCCATATTCATCACATGGCTGCGCGCGATAGATGGAAATCAAAAGTCAAATGCCCCACGTGTGGCGTTGAAGGGGTGGCTGAGATTTCCGAAGAGGATCACCCTTGGGTAAGAGGGGATATTGGGAGATCGGTTGATTCGTGCCCGCCGGGATTTTCCGTTATCCCAGGCAAAAGGCACTCAACCGAAACCCAAATTATCTGCTCAAAGTGCAGGGTTGTAGTGTATGGCCCCAAATGACCGTTAAGCACCCAAAGCGCCCGCGCGATCCTGCCCAGCTCGCCAAGATGATGATCGATATTGCCACTGGGCAGAGGATGGATAGCATCGACACAAGCTCTCAGAAAAATGAAGCCGCGGTCGCTAGAGGGCGCTTGGGCGGCCTGAAGGGCGGAAAGGCTCGTGCTGAGAACCTTACCGCCGCACAAAAGAAAGTAATAGCCAAAAGGGCGGCGCGGGCTAGATGGGAGAAGAAGAAATAGACTTCAATTTTACAGGTCAAATTGAGCCTGATCTCCGAAAATAGTTTCGACATGTTTTTCGTATTCTGCTTGAGTCTTGGATATTTGAGCAATCCCGAGTAATTGTCCAAGATGTTGCCGGAGTGCCTTAACCCCAATCTCTGAAAGGAACTGGTGCAGCCTTTTATGGCGCTCAGCGCTAGTGATGCGCCGCGCTTGGGTAAGCTGAAGAATTTTGCCACTGCTTTTTGCTAATGGCCGGTAGACTTGGTTCACTGTCAGATGCTTGAATTTCCACGGCCTATTTCTTTCAGGTTTGGGCAATTTATATAGGCGGTACCATTCTCGGTATAGTTGGCTCGGAAACTCCTTTTCATAATCTCTGGCTTCTTCACGTACAAAAAACTTGAATGCAGCAATAACTTCATCCCTGGTGGCATCATACCCTGCGAGGGCGTACACCAAACCTTGAATGCCGGCTTTAGCTGACGCGGCTAGGATGACGTGAGCCTGTTTAGCTATGTTGGCTTGGCTTGATAGTAATTTACCTTCCGATTCCGCCTTCGCTACGGCCTTGCAGAGATCGATCAGAATAGTAACATCATAGCCATTGACCTGCCCTGGCGGCGAGTTTTGGCCCACGCTCGGCCCTTGAAAAACAATAGGTTTTTCGAGTTTTGCCCTGAGTTCTGGCCCAACGTATTTGGAGAATATTTTACCATTAACGAACCGTGGGAGTCGGCTACCACCGCGGCCGAGCCCAAGTGCCTCGCCCATGCCGCGCTGGCTAATAACCGCAGTTTTCTTCTCGTCGTCGAGCACAAAACACTCGACGTCAAAACCGAAATCATTCTTGAAGTTTCCCTTATGGGTGGCCTGTATGCCCCAACGTGCAATTGCAGCCTTTTTCGCAATTTGTCGGCGCTCATCTGATGATAGGGATTCAGCTCTCGCCAAACCGCCTTTAGCGCGCCCAGTTATTTTATCATTTTCCATGCAAGCATCCTCTCGTAAGTTTATGCTTGCATTATTAACGCCCCCGGTTACAGAATGCAAGCATGAAATATTAAAAGAATGCTTGCAAATGTCCCACCTCTCATGCATAACAGTCAGTATGAAAAAACTTTCCCACGAAGACCGTGCCCGCATCCTCCATATGCTGTGTGAGGGGTCATCGATCCGCGCCGTCACCCGCCTGACCGGCACCAGCAAGAACACGGTCATCAAGCTTATGATCGACGCGGGCAAGGCGTGCGCCGCCTATCACGACGTGAACGTGCGGAACGTGAAGGCCAAGCGCATTCAGGTTGATGAAATCTGGAGCTTCACCTATGCGAAGCAACGGAACGTGGCAGGCGCGAAAGCTGCCCCCGACGGCGCGGGCGATACCTGGACTTGGACCGCTCTTGAAGCCGATACCAAGCTGATTGTCTCCTACTTTATCGGCGGACGCGATGGCGAATGCGCTATGTGGTTTATCGATGATCTGAGAACCCGCCTCGCAAATCGCGTCCAGTTAACGAGCGACGGGCACAAGGCGTATCTTGAAGCTGTGGAAGGTGCTTTCGGTGGCGACATTGACTATGCCATTCTCCACAAGGTCTATGGTGCTTCGCCTGAGAGCGCCAAGGGCAAGTACAGCCCGGCTGAATGTATCGGCACCCAAAAGCATCGCATCGAAGGCGACCCCGATCCGGTTCATGTCAGCACGTCCTATGTGGAACGGCAGAATCTCACAATCCGCATGCATATGCGCCGGTTCACGCGGCTGACAAATGGCTTTTCAAAGAAAGTCGAAAATCACGCCTATGCTGTTGCACTTCATATGATGTATTACAATTTTGTGAGATTGCATTCTAAGCTGCGCATGTCGCCAGCAATGGCCGCTGGCATTTCAGACCGCCTTTGGGAAATTGGAGATATTGTGGCGCTTGTTGAAAATGAAGAAGCCAAAATTGATAGGAAGCGCGGCTTCTACAAAAAATAAAACCATTAAATGCTATTTCAGCGCTACTATCACGCCAACTATAGCCAATCCGACGCCAATTAGGGCCAATCCAAAGCCAATCGCCCATTGCATGGTTTTCATTTGTGATGCGCTACTTCTCATCTGCGACGTGAGATCGCCAACGTTCGCGCTCAGAGAGCGCAAAGTGGTCAGCACTTCGGAAAAGGCCAATCCATCCCCCTCAGCAATTGCTTCTAAATCATCGGCCGAAAGGCCATAAATATGCTGATATGGGCCATTATATGGTTTTTTCACGGGTTCAGAGAGTTTGTGAAGCTCAAGAGTTAGAATATCGTCATTGTGACTGATGGATACTGGGCGAGGCGTTAAATTAGCCATGCCAAGAGTTAATCCACCGTCGAATCCTGGGTCGATTTGGGGCCCAGTTGTGGCAATCAGTCCCTTTCGCGCATACTTCGATCGTAGACCAATGCGACCTGCATACTGAGGGCCAAGTTTAATTTTTTCAAGAATTGAAATAACAGCAAAATCGCCAGGCTCTAGAATCAAGACGCCCGTCTCCTTGAGGTTTACCTTACGCTTATGCTTGGTCGTCGCACCCTCATCTCCTACGCGAAGATCGATACTGGCGGGTTGAACTTGCTTGTCGTCAAAAGGAACGATTCTAATATCGCCCGATTTGATGGCTTTCCTGATTTGCTGGTCGGTAAGAATCATGATCTTTTTCCTGTGGAATATATAGCGAACAAACCACGGGCTGGCAACCACGCACGATTCCATGCCTCATATTCATAGAACGCGAAAAACCCGTCACTCACTACTATTTGTCTGATTTCCACTTATTTGTTCGTTCAATTTCAGACTGACCCACTACCTGGAGTAGATCAAAGGTGCATACAAAACATTCAACCTGGACCACTCAGGTGGGGCTGGTCAATCGTTCAATCCTGCCGCCGCCAGTATTCATCTGGTGGGGGGCCCCAATCGTGAAGCACGCAGCTGTAAACGGCGGCGGGGTCAAACGGATAGCGCGTTTCTATCTCCGTAGTGAGTGTGACCCCGATCCCCGACGCTGACGGCTTCAACAATCGTCCCCCTTCAATGCGCCCCTGGTCTCCGATCATCTCAGCTCCTAGCGGGAAATCGAGCATCGGATACTCCACCAGATCGCCACCCGCCGCGAACGCCGCATGGTAGCTCGCCATGATGGCGGCGGCACCTCCCCAGGCATGGACCACAACACGTGTGCCGCTGGTCTTCGCGGCAGCAAAGACATCCATGATAGCCGAGATGCCTCCCATGACCGAGGCATCAGGCTGAACGCAGTCGTAGGCACCCTGTTTGATGCGATCGATCATCTCCTTGGGAGTGGTGATGATTTCTCCACCATACACAGGAACATCGATGCGACTACGGAGCTCCCTGAAGCCTTCGGGGGAATCGGGCCCGATGGCTTCCTCCAAAAACATGATGGGCTGAGGGCTGACAGCGCGGACGGATTCAACGAACTTTACCACATCATCGACAGCTTGTGGCGGATCAGCGAGGTTCTGGCACATGTCGATACCCACCTTAATGCCCCGCTTTGCAGCTTCCTCAAGTATCCAGGCTGTCCGGTAAATGTCCCGCTTCACAGACCGAATCTTGTAGAGTTTGATACCCTTCGATTGCAGGAGGTCCAGCTCTCGAATGAATTGGTGCTTTGCATCGCAGCAGCCACCGCTGCCATAGATTTGAATGCTTTCGGATTTGGCGCCGCCCAACAGATCATAGACCGGCCGGTTGAGGCTCTTGCCTTTCGCATCCTGCAGGGCGATTTCAAATGCGCTGATGACATGGCGGGCCGCGCCCTGCCGAGACCAGTAATCGCAGAGACTGCGCAAATCTCGCACACGCCGCTCGATGTCGAAACCGTCTTTGCCCTCAACCTGAGGACGGCAGAGATCAACAATGGACTTGAACACCAGAGGTGCGAACACGGCAAGGTAGCCCTCACCAAGGCCCGTCACGCCATTGTCGAGAGTGACTTCGACCATGCCGATGGTCCGCTTCGGGCCATTCGGGAAGCACTCCTTGATTTCGGGATCATCCGAATCCGCATAAGGCGAGCTAAGCAATATGCATCTTACGTTCTCGATACGCGACATCAATATCCTCTTGCGAAATCTACTCTTCCATGAAGCGCCTTATTGCGCCGGTAGCGGTCCAGATTGGCGAGGAAGAAGTCGATCTTCCGCTCAACCTCAGTCCCAGTTCCCCCACCACTGTGCTGTGTCAGCAGCATGTTCCTGCACGACCAGAACCTGTGGCCCGGGGGCAGAGGTTCGTCCTTCGTCACATCAACGACAGCGCCCGAGAGAAGCCCGGACTCCAGCGCATCGGCAAGAGCGTCTTCGTCGACGAGAGAGCCGCGGCCGAAGTTTACGAAGAGGCTGCCGGGCTTAAGTTTTCCAATGCGATTGCGATCAAAGAGACCACGCGTGGCTGGCGTATCTGGCACCGTGCAGACAACAACATCGGCGCTGCTGAGCGCAAGGTCCATCTCGCCGTCTGTCCAGCCTCGCCCAAAACCCTTCACGGCCCAACCGAATGGAGTCAGCAGCTCTGCGAGGCGGCGATTGATCGCACCCATTCCAAAGAGCACAATTTTTGCTCCAACCAGCGTCTTGAGCGTAGGGCGTAGCGCATCTCCCAACCACTCGCCGCGATCCCGAAGGAGAGCAATCCGGTCGATGCCGCGATACAACGCCAGAATTCCGGCCAGGATGGATTCGGCAACTGGTTCGGCAAAAAAACCTGCGAGATTTGTCATTTGTATCCGCTGGCCGAGACGCGGCCAGCCGAAGCTGGCGTACTCGCTAAAGCCGACGGATTCAAGTTGCACCCAACGGAGAGCGGGGCTGCCCACGATCCAGCCGGCGGGTGGATTGCCAAAGACAATCTCGCAGGTATCGAAGACTTTACGCACGACGGCGTCTTCGTTAAGGTCAGGGTGAACGTGAACCATCACAGTCCCCACTGCAGCCCGCAGCCGGGAGGCCTGTCTGTCAGTCAACGAAAGGCAGGCAAAGATGCTGGTCATGACATCCGTCTTACAGAAATGTGCCATGGAACGAGAAACCGTTCGGCAAGAGTCACGAATCCGAACAGCACCAGCCCGAGCGCGGTGAGAAAGAAGATGCCGGCAAAGGCCAGATCCGGGCGCATGTTGCCGGTGACGATTTGGATATAGAAGCCGAGCCCCTGGTCAGAGCCGATGAACTCGGCGATGGCGGCGCCGACCGTGGCGTTGATCGCGGCATATTTGAAACCGACGAAACACTGCGGCATCGCTGCCGGCAGCCGAACCTTGAGAAAGGTCCGCCACACGCTGGCACCCGTTGACCTGCAGAAGCGGGTCAGTTCTTCACTGAGCGAATTGAGTGCAAGGATAGCGTTCAGCACGGCGGGGAAGAAGCAGACGAGGAAAACGATGATGACCTTTGGCAACAAGCCAAAGCCAAGCCACGAGATGAACAGTGGTGCGAAGGCGATCTTTGGTACCATCTCAATGCACACGAAGAATGGGTATACGGTCCGCCGCAGGATCGACGAGAAAGCAATGGCGAGGCCGAGAGGCGTAGCGACCACAACGGCAACCAGATAACCGATGACGGTCTCCAGTCCAGTCACATACGTGTAGTAGAGGAGTCGATCAATGTCGGCCCAACCTTTCTGAACGACGAGAGAGGGCGGCGTAAGGATGTAGCGCGGGATGTCGAACAGGACGACCGACCATTCCCAAAAAAGGAAAAACCCCACAAAGAAAGCTATGAACATCCATGGCTGCGTTATCCAGCCCTGGACGCGGGACATGAATCTCAGCTTCTCAGATGACGCCATAGCCACGGAAAATCTCCTGAATGTCGCGGACATGGCGGATGAACGCCGGTGAGTTCTTGACGTCAAGATCGCGGGGAAATGGAAGGTCGATCGGAATCACCGTCTCGATCCGGCCGGGCCTGGGTGTAATGACGGCCACCTTGGTTGACAGTTGTACTGCTTCTTCGATCGAGTGAGTCATAAACACGGCGGTCGGACGCTGTTGCATCCAGAGGCTTTGGAGATCAGTCCGGATACGCTCACGCGTCATGGCATCCAGCTTACCGAGCGGCTCATCAAGTAGCATGATCTTGGGATTGTGGACCATGGCCTGGCAGAAGGCGGCACGCTGCTGCATGCCGCCAGACAGCTCATGGGGATAACCATCGCGGCTGCGCCCGCCACCACTGTCTTAACATACTTCATTGCAGTTTTCCCTTTTGGTTGTTTACTGACGGCGTCTTCCCGTCAGGCCTCAGGATATGGGCACGTTCGAACCTCAAGAGGCGACGTCGTGCCTTCTTCTTGTCGTGATGAGTGCTGATAATTGGTAACAGCGGCCGAACGGTCATGAGGAATTGTCTCCCTTTCTGATCAGCCGCGGGGCGCCGATTTTCTTCAGCATCTGGAGCGCCGCATCGCGATAGTTCTCGCGGATATCACGGGTGGGTGGCCTGCAGCGGCTCGAAGGAAGCCCCACAAGTTCCATACAAAGCTTGTCAAGATACCCGTCGCCGCTTGTGTAGTTTCGTTCTATTTCCACCCAAAGCTTGTAGAATGGCATGGCTTCCTCGATCATCATTCGCGAGATCTCGACATAGTTCTGCGCTCGCACTTCGTCGATGAGCTTGATGCCCCATTCCGGCCAGTAATTGCACAAATGCACTTCAAAAGCACGGGCGCCCAAAGCGGGCATAGCCGAGTAAGGGAAGAAGAGATTGTTGTCGATGATGGTGAACCGTTCAGAAAAATGCGACGTCACATCCTCGAATTCCATCGCGTCGGTGCGTGGAGTCGCCCATTTAAGGCCAACGATATTGGGTATGAGTGCAAGACGATCGATCATGCCAAAAGACATGCCAGTTGCGGTCCAGAACGTGTTGTAAATGATCATGCCGACTTTGGGCGCGGCCTTGGCGGCGGCGATCACGAACTCCTCGAAATCTCCTTCTGTATGCGTGAAATAGAACGGGCAAGAGACCTGCATGAAATCAAAGCCCATGGCCTGCGCCGCTTCTGCCAGGCGCACAAGTTCGAGCGTGCTTGTCGATTGCCCACCGAAAGCCAAAGGCACGCGGCCATTAGATTCGTCAACAACCGTTTCGGCGACACGGATGCGTTCATCGAATGTCATTGTCGAGAAATCGCCAGCGGCTCCGCCTGCTAGAAGGGTCGCATAGCCTGTGGTGAGGCCGCCCTGTAAGAGAAACTTGACGTAACTTCGCAATGCCGCATGGTTCACCGGAAAGCCCGCCCTGTCCTCGAAGGGCGTCGGGATTGTCACGTAGCAGCCCGCAAGCCGGGACTTCATAACTTCAGGATTCATACACCTTCCCCATCTTGTCTTGCGAACTGTACGGACCCTATGTCCATAGCAGCCCAGTTATTCATTGACGCCTGTCGGCGTGACGTTAACTTGTGGCGACAGATTTCATTCTCAGGCTTTCCGCTTTAGGGCGATGGCCCGGCCGTCGGGTGAAAACAGATGGACCTGATCCCAATTGACGCCGATGGCCGTGGGCTTGCCGCCCGGTTTCGCCGGGCGGCCTTCGCCTTGCCGGATGATCAGCGGTCCCGCCGGGTGATCCGGCACATGCAGGTAGCTTTCGCTTCCTAGCTTCTCCACGATGTCAATAATCACATCAAGGCGTGGACCATTGCCTCCATGCAGGCTGAAATGCTCGGGCCTTATGCCCAGCTCAACATGCTCCAACGCAGGCTCGACGCCTGCGACTTCCAGCTCGACTGTATTGGGCGTCATTCCTTCCACAATCAGCATGATCTTCCTGCCCTTGACGCGATCCACCTTCGCAGACAAGAAACTCATCTTGGGTGAACCTATGAAACCGGCAACGAACTTGTTCCGCGGCGATGCATATATTTCGAGCGGCGCGCCGATCTGTTCGATGATACCCTTCCGCAGCACCACAATGCGGTCAGCAAGTGTCATGGCTTCCGTCTGATCATGCGTGACGTAGATCATCGTGGCGTCGAGCTTGCGATGCAGTTTGACAAGTTCGAGTCGCATCTGCACCCTGAGTTCAGCATCAAGATTGGAGAGAGGTTCGTCGAACAGAAAGACTTCCGGACTGCGGACGATAGCCCGACCGATCGCAACGCGCTGGCGCTGACCGCCCGACAGTTCCTTTGGCTTGCGCGAGAGAAGTTCGCCAAGATGTAGCGTTTCGGAGGCCCTCGCGACTCTTTGATCGCGTTCACCTTTCGGCAGTCCTTCCATGAGGAGGGAAAAGCCCATGTTTTCCGCAACTGTCATATGCGGATAGAGAGCATAGTTCTGGAACACCATGGCGACACCGCGCTTCGCAGGTGGCACGCCCTGCATAGACTTGCCACCGATCGAAATCGTACCTGCGGTGATCGGCTCAAGCCCGCAAATCATGCGCAGGAGCGTAGACTTGCCGCAGCCGGAAGGACCGACAAATACGATGAACTCACCATGGTCGATAGCAAGATCAACACCCCGTATGACGGCAATATCGCCAAACGACTTGGCGACGCCTGAAAGTTCAATTCCCGCCATGCGATTCCTTTTGATTTGCGTGCCCCAGTAAATGTGGGCCGACGATGCTCGCGTGGAGCCCGGTGATGCAATCGCGGTCTTGGGCGTAGTAGGCGACGAACAGGCTGCCGTCCTGCCTGATGGCCATCGTGGGGTATCCCAGATCGCGATTGGGCAAGCCGGTTCTCACACTCGTCGGTCGGCTGGAATTCCAGCTCACCCCGCCATCTTCTGAGACATAAAGCATGACACCAAAGGGTGCCACCCTGCGGCCGGCGACACAGGCAATTCTGCGATCGGGCAATTCAAGCAAATGGGCCGGATAATCGGTGATACCCGTCGGCGCGGGCACACTCCAACTCCCTCCGCCATCCAAGGAATGAACGCAATGAAGAATGCGGGTAACATTGTCACGAAGCATCATGACAATGCGGCCGGAACTCAGTAGGAGCGGTGCTGGCTCTTCGAAAGCATGGCCATCGCTACCAGCGACATGCTGCGAAGCCGACCAACTTTCGCCACCGTCACGCGAACGCACGATGAAGACATTCCGATAATGCGGAACATCGCTAAGCGGCAGGATGATCTCACCCTCGTCGAGTTCAATGCCACCGCGCATGCCATAACCGCCGCTATAGGGCGATGTATCTATTCGGGCTGCTTTAACGAAAGTTCGCCCACCGTCATCGGAACGGTGAATCCATGTCTCACCCGAGCCGCGCGCCCAAGGAAAGCGGGTGGCAATCGATGCCCGGTCGGGTATCCAGTCGGCAAGCTCGGCCGCCATGGCGTCGGCGCTCATCAGGTCTTCCGGGCGCTTGTATTCATTTGGCCGCAGATTGGTTTCCGCAGAAGCCAGCGTATGCCAGTCGAAACGCCATTGATTGAGGAGAATGCGGCCTGACTTGAGGCTTGTCAGGCCAGCGCATTCGACGCCATGCCAGCGGAAGCCCGGTACGATCGAAGGTCCCGACCAGCTTCGCCCCTCATCGGATGAGCGCATCAGCATGTTGCAGTAAAAGGGGTCTTGCGGTGGATGCAGGACGAGGTTGCGGCGGACTGACTGGGTGAAGACGAGTAGCCAGTTGTCGTGTGTCGCAGCGACCAGATGCGGATGGGCGCAATAAGTGAAGGGGTCGCGGTGGATTACCTTATGCTCCACGGCTTCCGGGGCCACCACCATTGCCTCCATCGTCTCTGCCTTCATTGCTTTTGCTGTCGTCGCCATTGTCCGCCGTTCGATCAAACACGAAACCTCGTACAGCGGACATATTGGAGGGGTTTCGGGTCGTCGCTCCATTCATGGAAGGAGCAAACCACGGTACCATCCGGCATCTGGGCTACGCTCGGATAGCCGATATGCTGATATATGCCCGGATTGTTCCAATCAACGCCGCCGCCGGCGATCTTGCCGGAAGCCGGCGACATGCGACTAGATCCCGGTGTCTCAGTCACCGTTCCACCGGGTACGCCGCCTTCGCGAATGACGAACTCATTCTTCTGGTCCCAGGTGATACCGTCCTCGGAGATGATGGCGCGCACGCCATAGGGCGGCCGACGATAGCCATAGACCATAAGATAGCGGCCATCCTGAAGTGCTAAGAGTTCTGGCGGATAACCCCAGATGTTGGTCCATTTCGGCGGTGTCCAGCTGAATCCATCGTCTTCGGAGATGGTCATCACCATGTTCTTCGCATCGCTGCTCGGATTGGCATGTGTTCGCATGAAGCAGACGAGCCGCCCATCCTTGAGACGCAGCAGACCCGGTTCTTCATAGTCGATGATGTTCGCGGGGTCATATGCGAGTGTCGAGTAGTATTCCCAGTTCTCGCCACCATCGTCCGAGCGCATGAGGGCGGACCGCGTGCTTTCTCCCTCACCTTCCTCCTCATAACCATGGATGCGGCCATAGAGACCCATGAGCAGAGAACCGTTCGGCAGTAACCAGCATCCGAGTCGGCATCCACCGTGTTTCAGCGGGCGCACGTTTACAGGCACCGGCGCAGACCATGTGATGCCGCCATCTGTCGATTTCACCACATAGGTTCCGAGCCAAGCCTGCGTCTTGTAAGCCCAGGTCCAATCACCCCATTCCTTGGTGTGCGGATGTGAACTCCACGACGGTTGTGCCGGCTTGATGCCGCGCTTGAAGAAGCCGGTGATGGTGAGATTGACAATCAGGCTGCCATCGTCGAGCTCGCAGATTCCACAGTCCCAATTGCCCTGCGTCGCCGTCCAGGGCAGGACAACACCGGGTTTGCTCCATGTCTTGCCGCCGTTCTTCGAGCGTGAGAGCAGCGTTTGGCCGCTGTCATGATGATAGGGGAAGCGTTCTTCATTGAAGACAGCGACAAGATCGCCATTCTTGAGAGTACGGGTTGCGACCTGATTGACGCAATGCTCATTGTGCTTGAAGATCGTGAAGTGCTCGACATTCTTCATAGGTGTCATTTGTGATTTGTCCTCTTTGGGTTCAGTATTGTCTTGGGCGTCAAAGCCGAATTCCGATATTCTTGATGCTGAGATAGTTGCGGATTCCCGGCAGCCCACGTTCACGACCGATGCCACTGTCTTTGGTCCCGCCCGTCGGAGCCTGGACTCCGCCGATAAACCAGCCATTGATCCAGATGGATCCGGCCTCCAGATCACGCGCCAGCCTCAGCGCGCGCGAAATGTCCCGGCTGTAGACGCCCGCCACCAGCCCATAGCCAAGGCCATTGGCAAGCCGCATCGCCTCATTTTGATCATCAAATATTTGCGCCACAGCCACGGGGCCAAAAATCTCCTCCCGCGCCAGCGCATTGCCGGCCTCGACCTTGTCGATAATGGTGGGAGAGATAAAATAGCCGCGATCGAGACCAGCAGGGCGCGCGCCGCCAAGCCTGATCCGTGCACCGGCTTTACGCCCCACATCGAGATACGCCTGGACCTTGTTGTATTGTTCCTCGGATACAAGAGGACCGAGATCGAGATTGTCGAGGCCAGGCCCGATGCCAAGTCTCCTCGCATGCGCCGCCAGGCGGTCGAGAAATTCCTCGCTGATGGAACGATGCAGTAGGAAACGCGATGCGGACGAACATACTTGACCGCTATTCCCGAAAGCACCATCGACAGCATCGAACGCGGCGCGCTCAAGGTCGGCATCCTCCAGCACGATCATCGGATTCTTGCCGCCGAGCTCAAGAACGACAGGCTTAAGTGTCTGCGCGGCATTGGTGTAGATCTTGCGGCCGGTCTCCACCGATCCCGTGAAGGTCACGCCCCGGATCAAGGCATGGGAGACGAGTGCGGCACCGGCCTCTTCGCCGTAACCCGCAACTGCATTCACCACGCCAGACGGAAAGCCAACTTTGTGGCAAAGCTCCGCAAAGGCCAGCGCGGTTAGAGGCGACTGTTCGGCGGGCTTGATCACCGCCGTGCAGCCGGCAGCCAGCGCCGGTGCAACGGAGCGGGCGAGCATGCCGAGCGGATAATTCCACGGTAGGATGTGGGCGGTCACGCCGACCGGCTCTAGCAACGTGAAATCGATGAAATCGCGTCCGAGGGGGATTGTGGCGCCTTCCATCTTGTCGGCGGCGCCAGCATTGTAACGTAACGTCGCGCATACGCCCCTTATGTCGCCAAGCGATTCCTTGACGGGTTTGCCAACGTCCAGCGTTTCCATAAGGGCAAACCGTTGCGCATCGATTTCAAGCGCATCTGCGAGCCGAAAAATAAGGCGCCCACGCTCCGCTGGTGTGACCTTGCGCCAATCGCCGCGCTGCGCGCGATCGGCTGCGTTCACGGCCGCGTCGATATCGCCGCCACGCCCGCGCGCGACCTCTGTGAGTACATCTTCCGTGCTTGGATCGACGGTGGGAAATGTTTCTCCAGCAACCGCCTTGCGGCGTGATCCGTCAATGAAATGCGCATCGGGAAGATCGCATGTCAAATCCTGGCGAAAATATTTCCTGTCGGTCATTGTTTGACGCTTCCCTGAGAAATGCCTTGGATGAAGTACCGTTGCAAGAAGTAGAACAGGAGAAGACTGGGAATACTGAGAATCGTGACTGCCGCCATTGCGACGCTATAGCCCTCAATCTGGGTGCGTGTCCCCACGACTGGCGTGAAGGCAGCGATGCCGACTGGCAAGGTCTTCATGCTTTCATCGAAGGTGACAAGGAGCGGCCAAAGAAAACTGTTCCAGTTGAGTGTAAAGATAATGACCGATGCGGCAATTGCTGGTGCACGCGCTAAGGGCAGCGCAATACGAAAGAACAAGTTAAACGGCCCCGCCCCATCCAGCTTGGCCGCTTCTTCGAGTTCGACTGGAAAGTTCAGAAAGAACTGACGGAAGATGTAGACACTGAAGACATTTCCGATCGCTGGCAGAATCAACGCCTGATAGCTGCTCGCCCATCCTACATTTATAAAAACGAGGAGAAGCGGAATCACTGAAATTTCGGCCGGAATCATCATTGAAGCGAGGAAAATAGCAAACAGCGCGGTACGACCGGGGAAATGCATGCGAGCCAGCGCATAGCCGGCCATTGCTCCAAAGAGCACGCAGAGCGCAGTCGAGACCCCTGCCTGAATCAGACTGTTGACGCCCCAGCGAACCACTGGATACTCGAAGACCTTTACATAGTTGTCCAACGTGATCCGGCTTGGGAACCACTCAATTTCCTTTGTCATCACGTCGGCGGGATATTTGAACGAGGTCGACACCATCCACACAAATGGCAAGGCCCAGAGAAAGGCTACGACCATTCCCACCGGCCAGATAACGAGGTCGAGCATGTTCAGTCGGCGTGTTTCCAGTTCGCGTTCAAGCCATTTGCGCATCAGACACGCTCCTTGAGCAGGAAACGCTGAGCGAAAGTGATCACGAGGATCAAAGCGAACAGCAGAATGGCGATTGCAGATGCATAACCGAAGAGATTGCGCACGATCGCAATACTGTAGATGTAATGGATCGGTGAAGAGGAGGATCCTGCCGGCCCACCATTGGTCATGACGTAGACTTGGCTGAAGATGCGCAACGTCGAAATCAATTGCAAGGTGACGACCATACTGAGTACCGGCCGAATATGTGGCAAAATAATATAACGGAAACGCTGCCAGCGATTTGCGCCATCGACAATCGCAGCGTCATTGATCTCGCCTGGAATGTCCTGAAGAGCCGCCAGGAACAAGACGAAGGCAAGCCCTAGATCCCACCATATGGACGCAATGCTGACACCAATGAAAGACCATTTCGTCGAGGTGAGCCAGGGAATATCGTCGATGCCGAGAAACGACAGATAGTGGTTGATCAGTCCGAACTGGGTGTCGAGCAGCCAGACCCAGACGAGACCAATCACCGTCGCCGAGACTACCATTGGGGCGAAGAACAAGGTGCGTGCAACACTTGACAACGGATAGCCCTTGTTAACGAAAAGAGCGAAGAGGAGACCGAGGCCCGTTACACAAGGCACAATGATGAGGCTGTAAAGGAAGATGTTCTTGAAAGCGACGGCGACCCACTGGTCGTTGAAGGCTCTGGTAAAGTTATTGATTCCGACCCATTTCGGCGCGCCAATGATGGACCATCTCGTGAAGGCGACATAAAAGCCGAATAGGACTGGCAGGATATTGAACAGGAAAAAAGGTAGAGCAAAAAAGCCGACCATGACATAGCCGACTTTGTCGGTGTCGCGCGCATGCAGCTTACGGGAATGTTTGGAATTTTCGACAACCGAACTCATGCTTATTTAATCTCAATTGTTAGCGAGAGTTCAGGAAAGAAGCGCCACCACCGAAAACGGTGATGGCGCCAGGGGGAGGATAGAATTAGCCCTCGTCGAGATCGGCCTGCCATTGCGTTTGTATCTGCGTCATGGCCTCGTCGATCGTGGTCTGTCCCGACCATACGCCTTCGAGTGTCTTGGCCAAGAAGTTACCGCCCGAATAGATCGTAAAATTCGGTCCGTTGACGACCGGGATTTCACCAATTGTGGCGATGTTCATGCCATCGACAAAGGCGCCGCGCACCTCCCATGAGTTTCCTGTCGTCTTGTACTCCGGGCGATCAAGGATCGATTTACGAGGGCTTGCTCCGCGGCCCGCGGTTGTCCACAAGAAGCTGTTATCCGACAGCCATTTGACGGCCTGCATCGTCGCTTCATAGCGGCTCGTGTCGGCTTGCTTGTAAAGCTCCAGCCCGCCCAATTCAAAATAAGTGATGTGCTTGTCGCCGATCTTGGGAAACAGGCCTGTCTTAAAGTTGAGCTTCTGACCCACATAACCGTTGAGTGTCCATGGTCCGGTCCAGAAGATGGAGCCTTGGCCAGTGCCGAAGGCCTTGTAACGGTCGGTGACATCGCGCGTCGAAACCTTGTGCTTGTCGAACAGATCGAGCACCCACTGCATTGCTTGCTTGCCCGCTTCGGGATTTACGCAGGCCGTCTTGAGATCATCGCTGGCACGCTGGAAGCCCATTTGTTCGGCAACGATGCCCCAAGTAACGGTCGGCTGAACGCCGGAGCCGGTCATCATGATGCCCGAGCGAGTGACCTTTTCACCCTCGCGCTTGGTCATCGCTGCCGCCCATTCTAGCAGCGTTTTGCCATCCATCGGCAGTTTGTCTGGATCTAAACCTGCTTCCTTGACGTGATCGAGATTGATCTCCGGTTGCAGGCTCATTCCATCCATCGGGATCATGAACATCTTGTTGTCGTATTTCGGATAGCGCGATGCCGAGATCGAAGACGCACTGAAGTCGGCAATGTCGAGTCCTGTCTTCGCCACGAGATCGTCGAGAGGAACAATGACTTCGTCGCGCGCGAGCTGCGCGGCTTTGCCGGCGGTACCCCAGCCAAAGTCGGGTGCAATGCCACTTGCTGTGGCAGCCAACACTTTGGTGACATACTGCTCTTCAGGCACCAGTTCCATTTTGATCTGGACGCCCTTGTCCTTGTGTGCCTCGTTGAAGGCGGCAATCATTTTGGCCCAAACTTCGCCGTCCGACGCGGCAAGCCAGCTCCAATGTATGATCTCGATCGGATTTCCGGCGGATGCCCGGCGTGTGGTAATCTGGGGTACAGCCAGTAATGCGGCGGCGGCACCCGCGGACTTCAGAAGTCCGCGCCGGTTTAGGGCCGGCAATCCACTCAATGTTGTCTTCCCAAGCATGTCAGTCTCCCTGTTGACATACGATCTCTCGCATGCCTCGTTTTGCTTCGAGCCATTTTTACGTTTTTATAGCCGCGCTTCCGATGCACTCAAGGATGCGGCATAAACAGAGTATTTGACAACTGATGCTGAATTGGTTGATGCTACGCGACAGTAAATTTGCATGGCGCGTCATTTATGTTTGGTTTGTGCCGTGGTCTAGGTGAGTCGCGATGATTGATATCGTTTCAGCCATGCCCGCTGTGGTGCCCCATCAGAAATTTGTATTCATCCTCCAGCCGGAGTTTCCGATAAACGCGTTTATTCTGGCGACGGAAGCTCTGCGCATCGCCAACCAGAACAGCGGACAGGAGTTTTTTGAGTGGGTTTTGGTGTCCGATTCAGGCGAACCGGTGCGCGCCAGCAACGGTATGTGGGTCTCTGCGCAAAGCGATCTTGCATCGCTGCCGCGCTGCGATTTCCTCATCCTGTTCGAGGGCAATCTTCCTACACAGAACAATTCGCCGCATCTCCTCTCCGCTCTGCGCAATGCCTATCACCACGGATCGATGGTCATCGCGGTCGATACGGGCGCGTTCGCGCTCGCGCGGGCCGGCTTGACGGGCGATCGCAAGCTTGTGCTTCACTGGGAGGCGATGCCTGCCTATCTGGAGCATTTTCCAGACGCTGAGATCGAGAGCAGGCTATTCCTCATCGACAAACAGATAGCATTCTCCGCCGGAGGCGTTGGAATGCTCGATCTCATGCTCGAACTCATTGGTCGACTGCGCGGCACGGCACTGGCGCGCGAAGTGGCGAACGCGCTCATCCATACGCCCCGGGATGGCACCCATCCACAACGCACGGACGACTCATCCGCCGATGCACAACAGTCCCTTTCGCGCCAACTTATCTCGCTTATGGAGAACCATCTCGATTTTCCGCTGAGCCCAAAGTCGCTCTCCAAACATCTCGGCATTTCGGTACGCACGCTTGAGAGATATTGTGTGAAGCAATTTGGTCAGACACCAACGCAACTTTACCTTTTGGTGCGCCTGCAGGCCGCGAGGAATCTGCTCTTCTATGAAGAGGGAGAAATCAAAGACATCGCTATAGCTTGCGGTTTTTCCTATCCATCCGTGTTCACTCGTGCCTTTAAAGCCCAGTTCGGGCAATCGCCACGCGCGTTCCGTCAGTCCTTCCGTAACACGCAGGGCCGCATTGTCCGCCCAGAAATCATGCGTATGTCGGCGACAAACGGGCGAAGTTAGCCCTATTCGATCCGGCGTACCGTGTCGGTTCCATCAAGCCGAAGAACGCCCGCAAGCGGTCCAAGCTATTCAAACTGGGTGAACTGGGCCGGTTGATCCTGAACGCCCTTCGGCGGGCAAAGGGCTCGACGCCGTTGAGCTTGATCGCGCATCAAAGCTGCATAATTGTCAATTCGCTTTGAACTGCGGGTCTGACTCAATCTCGATGACGATTGAGTGGGATCATGCTGCACCGATCAATCGGGCTTGAAGAAGGTCGATCTTCGCTCGGCCATACATCTGCCGTTTGACCAGCTTGAGTTTTGTGATCTGACCTTCGGTCTGGCCGTTCGACCAGGGCTCGGTAATGGCAGCATGGACGGCAGCTTTGTCGTTGCCGACTCCCGCGGCAAATGACGCGATCAGACTTGCCCGGGCTTCCGTGATCCATGGATCGAGCTCTGCCTCAGTCCGTTTGCGGACCATGGTGTGGAACCTGTCGATGAGCGTGCGGGCCTGAACGAGGAAAGGAACGCCAGCCTCAATGGCCGCGATGGTGACGGTATTGGACTTGCTCAAATGATCGCGAGCCGTCGTCATCAGGCGGGCAATCGTGCGGGCCGAGGGCACTTTCTGAAGTTGCTGGTCGGTCGCCTTCTCGGCTCGCCGGCGCCGGGTCGCCCATTCGCTGACAACACGGGAGGAACCACGAAAGCCTTGACCTCTCAGGCGGCGCCAGAGCTCGGCACCATTGTGGCAGCCACTGGCCCATTGGGCATCAAGGAACGGCAGCTGGGCAGCGATCGAGCACTGCCTGGTGCGGAAGATATCTGTCCGTTCTCCCCGGATGATCTGCCGGACGAGCTTGCGGCTGTGCCCAGTTCGGCGGACGATCTGCTTGATCGGGATGCCGTCCTTGGCGAGCGCCAGGATCGCGGCATTGGTCTCCTCCCGTCGTAGAAAACCTTCATATTGAAGCCTTTCAGCGCAGGTGAGCAGCTCGGGATTGATGACCGTTGCTCCGATGGCAGAGCGGATCGGCCGCATGGATTTGTGCACGGCGTCGAGGAAGGCGGCACTGGCGTTCTCCATCAGGTGCCAGCGGTCGGCAACTTGGATGGCATGGGGTAATGCCTTGCTGGCAGCCTCGCCATAGCCACCGCCACGGTCGCGCGACAGGATTCCGATCTCTGGGTGATTACGGAGCCAGGCCTCAACCGTCGCGATCTCGCGATCGGGCAAGAGTGTCACGATCCGCCGCCGCTCGAGATCGCACACAATCGTTCCATAGCGGTGATTGCGGCGGAAGGCCCAGTCATCGATGCCGGCGACAATCAGAGGCTCGTTTCGCGGGCGGCAACGCCGGCGCACAACCCGCAGCAATGTATCATTGCTGACGGGCAGCATCAAACGCTTGGCGAAACTTGCAGCTGGCCTGCCGCCGAGAGCCAGCCCGAGATGATGGACGATGCACTCCAGCCGTGCCGTCCGGCGCGACCGTTCCGGAAGCACGCCATCACCGAAACGTTCGGCGAATATCCGCCCTCGGCAATGGGGCGTTTCGCAAACAAAGCGGCGCGTCATGACATGAAGTTGGACCCGACGACCCGAGCAGGGAAGATCCGACACATGCCGGACATAACGGCTGTGAATGCGCCGCGACACCAACCCACAGATTGGGCAAGTAGCGGCCCGGGCCTCGGACTGAGCCCTAACAACAATCGATTCCTCAGTGCGGTCCACCCCCTGCACAGCAAATCCGCCTGGGATCAAGGACGAAATCCGGAACAATGGCTGCATGACGCTGATTCCTTTCAGAAAACAGCACCACGCCACCACCAAACTTCATCGAGATTGAGTCAGACCCACTATTGCAAGCGATTTTACAAATAGATGACATCAGCCGGAAATGCCTTGCCGCGCAGTTGCCGATAACTCGATCTCGGGCGAACGGAGTCCGAGAGACTTGGATTGGACCTCTCCATTGGGGGTAGATCAAACTAAGATCCAATTAACCGAAAAGGCCGCCGAGCACCCGTCCACGCCCACCCCGGGCGAGCAGCCGCGCCGCGATCCCAATTCCCAAAACACTGATGGCGAGCGTCATCACCGCGATTGCCGCCACATCACCCTTCAGGCCCGCCTTGAAGGAGGACAGGATGTAGAGCGGCAAAGTCGAGGTTCCCGGCCGCTGCACGAAGACAGAGATGATCACGTCGTCGAAGGAGAAGGTGAACGAAAGCAGCAGTCCGGCCAGAACGGCGGGGAACATCAGTGGCAAGGTAATGTCGATGAAACCGCGCCAGGGAACCGCGCCGAGATCCCCGGCGGCCTGCTCCAGCGTTTCGCCCACGCCCTGAGCCCGGGCGCGCACGATCAGCGCGACCACCGCGACGTTGAACAGAGAGTGGCCGATCGACAGCCGCGCGATGCCGTTATAAATGCCGATTCTGTCAAGCCAGACCATTTGCCCGATGGCGGAGACGAGCTCCGGCGTGCCCAGAATCACGAAGATGAGCGCGAGATAGGGCGCGGTCCAGACTCCTCTGCGGCGGGCGAGCGCGATGCCGGCAAAGACGCCGAGCGCGACTGCGATGACCGCATTAATGAGCGCCGTCTTGAGCGAAACCGCCAACGCGCTCAGTACGCGCGGATTGTCGAGCGCCGCGCCGTACCAGCGCGTCGAAAACTCCGCCCACACATAGAGATTGCGCCCGCCATTGAAGCTGTAGACAACTATGACGACAATCGGAAGGAAGAGGAACAGGAACACGGCGACAGCCCATGCGAGGAAGAAGATCCGGCCGTAGTCCACGGACCGTTGATTGGGCCGCGGGTTCATAGCGATGGCCCTCGCAAGCTCCTGAAGACGAGGGAGGCGAGCCAGAGGATGGCCGACGCGATAGCGATGACCGCCGCCAGCATGGCGATGAGTATCACGGCCATGGCGGCCCCGAGCGGAAGGTTCTGCGCCGAGAGGATTTGCGTCGCCACGAGATTACCCACCATTAGCCCCTTCACCCCGCCGAGAATTGTCGGCACGACGTAATCCCCAGCGGCGAGAATGAATGTAATGAGCAGGCCACCAAGAACGCCCGGCGCGGCTAGCGGTAGCGTCACCTGAAAGAAGCTACGCATTGGCCCAGCGCCTAAGTCCATGCTCGCTTTCACGAGCGAGGGATCAATGCGTTCGAGCGAGACATACATGGGCAGGATCATAACCGGCAGATAGTTGTAGATGATGCCAAGCTGCACCGCCGCGCTCGTGTCAAGAATCAGGAGTGGCTGCGCGATGATACCGAGATACTTAAGTGCCTGCGACAGCGTGCCCTCCGGCGCGAGGATGATGCGCCAAGCAAAAGTCCGCAGCAGGAAGCTCGTCCAGTAGGGTAGGATCAGCAGAAAGAGAAGAATGGACCGCCACCGCGCCGGGACATGCGTGGCCAATGCATAGGCCACCGGAAAACCGATTAGCGCGCAGCAAATCGTGCCAAGGGCAGCGGTGCGCATCGTGGCCCGGAATACGCGGAAGAAAATCTCACTCGTCGCCGCCGCGTAATTGGCCGTCGAGAGCTGCGCGAGGGAAACAGGCCCGCTCGCCGTTCCCTCTGGTTTAGATCCGAAACTGTAGAGAACGATCCACGCCAGTGGAATGACGAAAAAGACCAGCCACCAAGAGAGTGCCGGCCAAGCCATCACCCAGCGCGGCAGAATCGACCGGCGGGCCCGCTGCGCTGGGAGCGCGATGGTCATGTTAGCCCTCACCTGTCGTGTAATCCGCGTGGGACGCGCCCGGCTGAAGCTCCTCGTAAGGGAAGAGGCTGAAGAATTCGGGGGCCCAATACGCCCACACTTCCGCGCCTTGCTGCGGTACCGAAGCGCCTCGCCGCGGAACGCGGCTGATGAACTCCCGGCCGCTCGGCAGCTGCAGAATGAATTCGAGTGTATCCCCGAGCATCACCGTGGCCGCTACCCGCGCGTGCAGCCGATTGCGGCAATCTGCAGGCTCGCTCTGCGACAGCGCCACGTTCTCCGGCCGCACAGCGCCGAGCGCGCGGGCGCCAGGCAGAAGCCCCGGTGCTACCCGCCGGGCCTCAAACGCGACACCCTGGGTGCTTCGAAACAAGCTGCTTTCCCCATCGTGCTCGCCGACAATGAAATTTTGTGCACCGATGAAGCCTGCCACGAAGGCCGTCCGCGGCGCGTCATAGAGCTCCGTTGGGTTGCCGATCTGTTCGATGCGCCCGTTCCGCATGACGGCGATCGAATCCGACATGGCGAGCGCCTCTTCTTGGTCATGCGTGACGAAGATGAAGGTGAGGTTGAGCTGGTTCTGTAAGAGCTTCAGTTCGACCTGCATTTGCTGCCGGAGCTTGCGGTCGAGCGCGCCGAGGGGTTCGTCGAGGAGCAGCACCGAGGGCCGCTTCACCAATGCTCGCGCGAGCGCAATTCTCTGCTGCTGGCCGCCGGAGAGTTCCGTCGGCCGGCGATGCGCGAATCCGAGCATCTCCACCATCTCGAGCGCCTCGCGCACCCGCTTACGTCGCTCCGCTGCCGGAACGCGGTCTTGCCGCAGCCCGTAGGCGACGTTGTCTGCCGCGTTCATATGAGGAAAAAGTGCGTAATTCTGGAACACGGTGTTGACGTCGCGCCGGTAAGGCGGAAGCATCGTCACGTCCCTGCCGCCGATCTTCACCGTGCCGAAATCCGGAAAGTCGAAGCCGCCGATCATGCGGAGCACGGTCGATTTGCCCGCTCCCGACGGGCCGAGGAGCGAAACAAAGGAGCCGTTGCTGATCTTCAGGGACACGTCGTCGACGGCCTTGAAGCTCCCATACAACTTCGTGACCCGCTCTAGCTCGACGTCGCTGGCCATGTTCCCCTCACCCTTGAACGTCATGGGGCACCGAGTGTGCCTCGGTGCCCCAACTCCGTATAGTCTCCTATTGTGCTGCCGCTGCCTTGAACGTCGTCAGGATCGCGATCCGTCGGTCATAGGTCTCGTTCCTCTGGGTCCGCTCACCGCGCTGCAGCGCATCAGCCGGTGGGAAGATGAGCGGATCATTCGCTACCTTCGGATCGAGATGTTTCTCGACACCCGTCACTGGCGATAGGAAACCGGTATAGCTGGTCTCGCGCGCCCCCACTTCGGGATCGAGCACGAAATTGATCCACGAATGCGCAGCTTTCAGACTCTTACCGCCCACAGGAAGGTGGTAGCTGTCGAGCCACAGCTCGGATTTTGGCTCGGGATAAACGAAGACGAGATTCTCGTTCTTGGAGGAATCTATTGCCTGCTTCGCGTTACCGTTCCAGCACTGTGCCAGGAGGACGGAGCCGGAAGCGACGTCCTGCACCGGATAGGAGTTGAAGGTCTTTATGTGCTTGGCGAGTGTCTCAACACGCTGCTCGGCGTCTTTGAGCGCGGCCTCTTCGGTCGTGTTCCACGACAAGCCCTTCGACCAGAAGAGCGGAGCGATAGCGAGCGGATCATCGAGTAACGAAACGCGCCCGCTCGCTTCATTCTCGATCGCCTCGAGGAAGTCGCCCCAGCTTTTCATCGGCCGAGTGATGACCGACTTGTCGTAGATGAAGCCCTCGGAGCCCGCGCTTTTCGGTACCGTATAGGCGTTCTCCGGATCGAAATCGGGATGCGCGAACTCCGGCCGGATGTTGCCGATGTTAGGAATCAACGACTTGTCGAGTTTCTGGATGAGCTGCTTGTCAATGAGCAGCTTGATCATGAAATCGGTGTTCATGCCGAGATCGTAGCCGCTGTTGCCCTGGGCGAGCTGAAGCTTGGAATACATCTCGTCATTGCTTGCATAGGCGTCATAGACGAGCTTGCTGTTGTTGGCTTTCTCCCAGGCCACGATGTTGTCTGGGCTGATGTAGTCCGCCCAGCCCATCATGTTGAGCTGGCCCTCCACAGCCGCCTGAGCGGTTAAACCCGCGAAGCGTGCGGTAAGACCGACCGCCGTCGCGCCCGCGACGCCTGAAATAAACATCCTGCGCGATGGAGCGATCAGGCTACGCCTATTGTTGGACATGGTTCGTCTCCTCCGTTGAGCTGTTGTGATAACCGAGGCACGTAGGTCTACATCTCCCGCCAGTCGCCGAGCTGTTCGAAGCCCCGCGCTGCCCGCAGCACGCTCGCCTCGTCGAAGCGCTTGGCGACAAACATGAGGCCCACTGGAAGCCCGCCATCCATCCCACAGGGCACCGAGATCGCCGGATGGCCGCTCACGTCGAAGGGCGCTGTGTTGCCCTCCATGTTCAACGCCACCGTGATCCACTCCTCGAGCCCACAATTCGCCTCTGGCAGGGGTGGGGCGCGGAAAGGTATGGTCGGCATGGCGAGCACGTCGAAATGCTCGAGCGCATCATCATAGGCCGCGCGCAGCTCGCGGCGCAAATTCTGCGCCTTGGCATAGAAGCGGCCGTGGTAGTTCTCGTGCATGTACTCGCTAAACAGCAGCACGAATTTGGCGGTTTCAGGAAGGTCATCCGGCCGCGAGCGCCAGCCCCGCGCCCAGGCTTCCAGAAGGCATGTAGTGTAATACCCCTGCCAACCGTAGCCCATGCTGTTACCCTTAAGCATGATCTCGGTCGCCCCCTCCATTATGATAGGAGTATAGACATGATAGCCATCGAGATGCCAGGGGATTGAGATATCTTCGATGAGCGCGCCAGCTGCGGCGAGTTCCTTGAGAGCTTGCTTTACCTTGAGATCGCTCACCTGCTCGCTTTCAGGTCGGTCGAATCCTTCCAGCACTACGCCGACCCTGAGCCCTTTGAGCGGCGTTCTGACTGCCGCGAGATAGTCCTGCGTCACGACCCCCGCCTGACGCGGATCAAGGCCGTCCGGCCCTGCGATGACCGTGAGGAGCCGAACAACATCCTCGACTGTCCGCCCCATCGGACCGACATGATCGATGGTTGGCTCGATTGGGAACACGCCTGTATAGGGCACAAGCCCATGCGTCGCCTTGAGCCCCACGACACCGCACCAGCTCGCGGGCATGCGGATGGAACCGCCCTGATCGGCGCCGAGGCACATGGAAACGTCACCGGCAGCGATGGCCGCGCCGCTGCCGCTCGAAGACCCGCCGGCCGACCGCGTCGGGTCAAGCGGATTCCTGACCGGCACTGGTTGGCTCGTGTGGCTATGGCCCGAAAAGCACAGATCCTCGCAAACCGTCTTGCCGGCGATGATGCCGCCCGCATCGAGAATGCGCGTGACCACCGTCGCATCAATGTCCGGAATGAAACTTTCGAGTATCCGATTGCCGTTCCGCATTGGCTGGCCAGCGACGCAGATATTGTCCTTGACCCCAACACGCACACCCTGGAGCACCCCGGTGGGGGCGCCCTCGATGTCGCTCACCCAGGCCCAGGCATTGTAGGGATTTTCATCAGGCTTGGGCGGGCGCCCTGACGTTCGCGGATAGCGAACCGGAAGCCGCGGTTCAGGCAATTCGTCCAGTCGATCATAGGTTGCGGTGAGCCCGACGGCGAGAGTCGTGAAGGCGGCGAGTTCTGCGTCGGTCAGCTCCAAGCCGAATTTCGCTGCCATTCTGCGCAATTGGACAGCGGAGGGGGCTTGTATGCTCATTGATCACCTGCAGAAGCCCCATGTTGCGGTTCGGGGCCTGCCCGCGTCCTTTCCTCAACATGCCAATTGGCCATCCAGAGTATTGCCGTAATATTCCAGCGCGATCAAGGCGCAAAGCCGCTACACGGCGATGGCCTTCCATCCCCTCAGTCGCACTCTGCCGAGTCGCAGGCGGTGCCACGGCAGCGACGCCGCGTTCGTCCAGCCACTGATGCGTGCGGGCTACCTCCATTCGACGCGTAAGGCTCTCTACGTTCATCCTCTCAAGAACTATCGCGGAAGGACGATTGCCCTCCCGGATGAGGGCTACGATTTCTTTGGTTCCCTTGCATTCGGCCGAGGCGAGGACGCACCCCTTCTCGTTCGCGATGACGGCGCTGCCTGGAATTCCACTTATGTTGCAAAGCGCTTCCGCCGGCTATGCCGGAAACTGCGGTACTCCGACAGCATCGTCTTTCATTCCCTGAGGCACACCTACGCCTCCCTTCTGCTTCAGGCCGGTGCGTCGCCGATTGTCGTTGCCCGGCAGCTCGGTCATGTCACCATGGCGACGGTTATCAAGACTTATGCCCATGTCACCGATGACTTCATCGACATTGAATTCCGGATTCGCTTCAAACCAGGTTTCTTTAGTCCGCCCGATCTATTCTCATTGGGACTGTCCTGTCCGCCGCCAGGGTTGACACAGAAATGGCGATATGAACTTCGCGGTCACCGCGGTGGTTACACTGGAAAGCCTCGGCTGAGACCATCGCTGAGGGCTGGTAACAGCATCCTTCAAGGAAGGTAGTACGGCCCCCCAGCAGCTCGGCAAAGACTGAACTCATAAGCTGCCAATGCGCCGACATCTGGCGAATGGCTACTTTTGCCACATATCGATTCCACGAAAACTCGGTCGCAGCTGGAAACTTCGCGAGAGACCAGCACATGCCAACGCTGCTCTCGAAGCCGACCAATTGTGAGCGTCCGGCGAAGCCCGCCTTGTGGGAGGCGGTTTGGCGCAATGTTCGGATACGTAAATGGAAGTCTCGTCAATAATCTTATTGGTCATGCTCTACGTCGCTTTGCAGCTCACTGTGACGTAAATGGATGGCACGGCACATACGGAGAGCTTGAACTGAGGAGGAATTCTATGTCGACGCCGTCCACCCGTCGCATATTGGCCCATCTTGCATTCTAGAGAGATTAGTAGGTTTTCAAAATCGGCCGGCAACAGGGTGGATCTCAGGCTGCTACCTATTCGCTACCCCTAGGTGGGAGGGACTCGATAGTCTGCAGCAATGCAAGCAATATCAATAGATTGGCGGCCATGCCTAAATGCTAGTCCTACTCCTTGGGTAGGAGACGGGACAAATAGAACATAGTAGGAACAAATTATCAGGGAGTGTAGGAAAAAAGTTGGCGAATGGGCGGCCGGCATGGCGGGCCGGTTGGTCCGCTTCCCTTTTCCGCCGCGACCGCCTAGTTTGCCCACATGTCAGTGAGTCCCTTGAAGAAACCCGCTTCCTCGCGGGCCCAGTGGCGGGCATCGGCCCGGCTGGCGCTCGAAACCGAAACCCAAGGCATGGCAAGCCTCGTCGAAGCCATCGACGGCGCCCTGGGTGAAGCCGTCGCCGATGCGGTCGAACTGATCCGGGCCGCCAGGGGCCGCGTCATCCTCACCGGCATGGGCAAGAGCGGTCATGTCGGGCGCAAGGCGGCGGCAACCCTTGCCTCGACCGGAACGCCGGCCATCTTCGTCCATCCGGCGGAAGCCAGCCACGGCGATCTCGGCATGATCACCGCCGACGACGTCATCATCATGATTTCGAATTCCGGCGAATCGCCGGAGCTTCGCGCCATACTCACCTATGCCCGCCGCTTCTCGGTGCCGCTCATCGCGGTCACGACGCGCATCGACTCGACCATCGCCCACGAGGCCAATGTGGTGCTGCCACTGCCGCGGGCGAAGGAAGCCTGTCCCATCGGGCTGGCGCCAACGACTTCTACCCTGCTGCAAATGGCCCTTTGCGACGCGCTGGCGATCGCACTGCTCGAGGACAAGGGCTTCACCGCCAAGGATTTCCACAATTTTCATCCCGGCGGCAAGCTCGGCGCCCAGCTCATGCATGTGCGCGATGTGATGCACCGCAAGTCCGAACTGCCGCTGGTGCCGCCCGACATGCCGATGTCCGACGCCCTCGTCGTCATGACCGCCAAGAGCTACGGCTGCCTCGGCGTGGTCGATGCCGCGGGCTACCTCACCGGCATCGTCACCGACGGCGACTTGCGCCGCCACATGAGCCGCGATCTCGTCGATCAGCTGGTCGGCGATGTCATGACACGCTCGCCCAAGACCATCGATCCCGATGCCTTGACATCGGAAGCGCTTGTATCGCTGAACGCCGCCAAGATCACCAGCCTGTTCGTCGTCGATGCCAAACAGAAGCCGCTCGGCCTCATCCACATCCACGATCTCCTGCGCCTCGGCGTGACTTAATCCGGCGCCACCGTCAGCCGCAGCCTGTCGACGCCCGTCACCTTGATGCGCGCGCCTTGGGACATGTCGGGGCCCGTCACATCCCAGATCATGTCCTCGATCCCGGGCCTTCCGCGGCAAGTCCTAATCGATCCAGCCGGCCAGCTCGCCCAGCACGATGGTTTCCAGCATCTTGATCGATGCCGGAGAATCGTTGAGGCAAGGCACCACCGAAAACTTTTCGCCACCCTTCTCCCGGAACGTCCCGGCCAGGCCGATCGCCACCTCTTCCAGAGTCTCGACGCAGTCGGCGGCGAAGCCCGGCATGATCACCACCAGATTCTTGATCCCCTGCCCGGGCAGCGCCTCGACCGTGTCCTGGGCATAGGGCCGCAGCCATTCGGCCCGTCCGAAACGCGATTGGAACACCACCTGCAGCAGGCCGCGCGGCAATTTCAGTTTCCCGGCCAGCAGCCGCGCCGTCTTCATGCAATGGCAGTGATAGGGATCGCCCGCCGTGAAATAGTCCTTCGGCAAGCCGTGGAACGACGCCAGGATGCGATCCGGCCTCCAGTCGAGCGATTTGAGGTGCCGGTCGAGGCTCTTGGCCAGCGCCTCGATATGGGCCGGATGATCGTAGTAGGGCGGCACCGTGCGGATGGCCGGCTGCCAGCGCATCTGCTTCAATGTGTCGTAGGATTTATCAAGGGCCGTGGCGGTCGTGGCGGCGCTGTATTGCGGATAGAGGGGAAACAGCACGATGCGGTCGCAGCCCTGTTGCTTCAGCGCCCTGATGCGGCCGCCGGTGGCGGGTTCGCCGTAACGCATGGCCCAATCGACGACGATTTCGGGATGGCCGCGCATAGTTTCCGCCAGGAGCCTCGCCTGCGACCGGGTTACGGTCTTCAGCGGCGATTCATCCAGTACCCGGTTCCAGATCTTGTCATAGGCATGTCCGCTCTTGCGCGGCCGCGTCGTGAGGATGATGGCGTTGAGGATGACCCACCACAATGCCCGGTTAACTTCGATCACCCGGCGGTCGGAGAGAAACTCCTTGAGATACCGCCGCATCGGCCAATAGGAGGTCGCCTCCGGGGTTCCGAGATTGATCAGGAGAACGCCGATTTTACCAATATTTACAGAAGGATGATCGGAAGGGAGGGGGGCTGAAGCGGACGCGTGTGGCATGGCTGTGGGCAATCTCGTTGCAAGACTTTCGGCCGGCTGCCACGCATATGTCCGTTAACCCCTTGCCAATGCAATAGGCCGATAATTCTGCCGCTGCGGAGAAGTGGAGCGGTCGCTCTCATGGTTATAATCGCCGGCGGACAGGAAAGCGCCCTGTTGCGCCATCTTACCGGCACGGTCGACCGGCCGGCCGATCTTGCCTTTTCCGACCTCGATCATCCGGTGTCGGCTGCAACCGTCGATCTCGGCGTCTTTCGCGCCGCACAGATTGCGTCGGTGCTCCACGCCTCGCCGATGCTGCTCATCGCCAATGCCGGCATTGCACTCGGCTTCGGCTGGCTGGCGGCCGATCGATTCGCTCCGCTGCCTGTCCTGTTGTGGACCTTGGCGGCGGTCGTCCCGTCCATGCTGCTTCTCTTCTACTGGTGGCGCAACCGAGACCGCCAATGGAAGTCCGTGCCCCTCCGTGCGATTCGTCAGGCCGAAGGTTGTGCCGCGGCTCTGGGTCTCGTCTGGGCCTCGCTTCCCGCCCTTTTCTTCGATGCCGCGAACCACGACATGCGGGTTCTTGTCGTCGCTCTCGCCGTCGCCATGTCCGGCATCGGCTACTACGCCCTGGCGTACGTCCCCACCGCCGCCATCCTGTTCTCGTCGCTCATCGTAGGATCGCTATCGATCACCTCGGTCAAGCTCGGCGGAGAGATCGGCCTGAGCTTCGGGTTCGTTGCGATCCTCTACGGCTTTGTCATGGCAAGCCTAGTTTTGTACGACCATCACCTGGCTTTGCGGCATGCGGTCGCCAGCCAGGAAGTGCAGCGCCAGAAAGACATCATTTCCCTGCTCCTCAACGATTTCGAGCAGGGCGCCAGCGACTGGCTGTGGGAAACCGATCGCGACGGACGCCTCACCTATTTCTCGCAACGCCTGTGCGATGTTCTGCACCAGCCGGCCGCCGCCATCGAGCGGCGGGGTCTTGCCGATGCGGCCGGCGTCGCGCCCGGATGGGCCGGCTGGACCGCCTTCGCCGAAGCGATGGCAAAACGCCGGACGATTTCCGGCTGCCAGCTCGAGGTCGTGCATGACGGTGAGCATGCCTGGTGGCATGTCGATGCCCGTCCGCTGTTCGGCAGCGATGGCGAATTCATCGGTTATCGCGGCGTCGGCCGCGACGTCACCGAGGATCGCAGAGCCAAGGAGCAACTGATCCGTGCCAAGGAGGCGGCCGAAGCGGCGAGCGCCTCCAAGTCGCAAATCCTGTCGGTGATGAGCCATGAACTGCGCACCCCGCTCAATTCGATCATCGGCTTCTCGCAGTTGCTGGCCTCGAGCCAGGCCGACTATCTGAGCGACGCCGCACGAAACGAATATTTCAAGACTATTCTCGCGAGCGGCAACCACCTCAAGACGCTGATCGACGACATTCTCGACGCCACCCGGATCGAGAGGGGGACCATCACGCTGGTCGAGCAGGAAATCGACGCGGCCGAACTCGTCGAGGTCGCCGTCAAGATGTGCCGCGACGCGGCCGAAAGGGCCGATGTCGTCATCGTGGCGCGGGTGGTCGACGGCATCGAGATCAAGGGCGACATCACCCGCCTCAAGCAGGTGCTGATCAACCTGATCGCCAACGCGGCGAAATTTTCCAAGCCCGGCGGTTTCGTCGATGTCGCCCTGGAGCGGGCCGCCGGCGGCGGCCTCGCAATCGCCGTCCACGACGACGGCATCGGCATCAAGCCGGAAGATCTCGAGCGCATTTTCGAGCCCTTCGTGCAGGCCGACGAAGGCATGGCGCGCCGCTTCGGCGGCGTCGGCCTCGGCCTGTCGATCGCCCGCAAGATTGCCCAGCTGCATGGCGGCAACGTGACCATCGAAAGCCAGGCCGGTTCCGGAACGACGGCTTCGCTGCTGCTGCCCGCCTGGCGCATCGCCTGGCCCGAACCGGTGCGGCCGCCGGCCGCCGCCGCGACGGCCGCCGCTTGAGCCGCCCGATGACCAAGACCGCCGCCGGCACTCCCTTCATGGGCGCCAAACAATCGAAAACGCCCGCGGGCTTCGATGCCGCCATCTTCGGCGCGCCGCACGGCACACCCTATGAGGGTATCGACAATCGCGTTCACGCCGGATCGGCGAAGGCCTTTCGCGCCGCCCTTGCCGGTGACGCCGAATGGCTCGATCATTGGGACTACGATTTGGGTGGCACACTGCTGGAGGGTGGCTTCCGCCTCGCCGACCTCGGCGATCTCGCCACCCGGCCGAAGGACGGCACGGGCAACCGCAAGCGCATCGAAGACTGCACCAAACGCATTCTCGATGCCGGCGCCATTCCCATCATGTTCGGCGGCGACGATTCGACCCCCATTCCCTTCATCGCCGCCTTCGCCGGCGGCCCGCCCATCACCATCCTGCAGATCGACGCCCATATCGACTGGCGCGACGAGCGCTACGGCGAGCCCCACGGTTTTTCCAGCACCATGCGGCGGGCTTCCGAGCAGTCCCATGTCTGGCGCATCGTTCAGGCGGGCGCCCGCGGCCTCGGCAGCGCCCGCCCCCAGGACGTCATGGACGCGCGCCAGTGGGGAGCCCACATCGTCACCGCAAGAGACATCCACCGCGATGGGCTGGGCGCCGTGCTGGCCCACATCCCCGAGGATTCCGGTTGCCTGATCAGCCTCGATTGCGATGCGCTCGACGTCTCGCAGATGCCGGCGGTCGCCTATCCTTCGCCGGGCGGCCTCACCTATACGCAAGCGACCGGGCTCATTGCCGGGGTGGCGGCCAAGGCGCGCATCGCCGGCTTCGCCATGGTCGAATTCGTGGCCGCCAAGGACCGCAGCGGTACTTCCGCCTTCACCGCCGCGCGCATCGCCTGCAATGTCATCGGCCGGCTCAACCGGCGGCGCTGATTATTCCGCCGCCAGCGCCCTGGCTGCCTCCGCGGATTTTTGGCCGAAGCGCGCCAGCAATTCCGTCTCCCGCGACCTGGCGCGGCGGATGCTCTCGTCCTTGACATGGCCGTAGCCGCGTATCTGTTCCGGGATCGCGGCAATCTCCACCGCCAGCGCGTGATTGGCGGCGGCGAGCGAAGGCAGCAGCGCCGCGATCATTACCTTGTAAGTGCCGATCAGCGCGCGCTCCCGCCGCCGCTCGGCCGTGTAACCGAAGACATCGAAGGCGGTGCCGCGCAAACCCTTGAGCCGCGCCAGGAGCTTGAATGTCGTCATCATCCACGGCCCGAAGATGGACTTGGCCGGCTTGCCGGTGAAGCCGTCGCGGCGCCCGAGGATGGGCGGCGCCAGGTGGAAATTGAGCTTGTAGTCGCCAGTGAAGCGCGATTTCAGCGATTGCGCGAAGGCGCCGTCCGTATAGAGCCGCGCCACTTCATACTCGTCCTTATAGGCCATCAGCTTGAACAGGGAGCGCGCCACGGCATCGGCGAGCGCCGAGCGCTTGCCCGGCAATGCGGCCTCGGCGGCGCGCACCGTGGCGACGACATCCGCATAGGACCGGGCATAGGCGGCATTCTGGTAGCCGGTTAGAAAGGCAACGCGCCGGGCGATGACGTCATCGAGCGATGGCGGCGGCGGCGAGGCCTTGGCGCCGATAACGGCACGTACCGCCTTTTCATCGGCGGCGGCGCGGCGACCCCACAGGAAGGCCTGCAGATTCATCTTCACCGCAACGCCATTGAGCCGCACCGCCTCTTCGATAGCGGCGGCACCGATCGGCACCAGCCCCTTCTGCCAGGCATAACCCAGGGTGAAGAGATTGGCGGCGATCGAATCGCCGGTGAGCGCCTTGGCGATCCCGGTGGCATCGACGGCATGGAAGCCGTCCTCGCGCACCGACGCGGCGATCCGCAGGGCCAGGCGCTCGCCCGGCAGGTTGAAATCGGCATTGTGGGTGAACTGCGCCGGCATCGACTCGTGCTCGTTAATGACCGCGTGGGTGCGCTGGCGCGAAGCACCCGCCAGAATGCGTTCCGACGCCGAGGTGACCAGATCGCAGCCGAGAATCAAATCCGCCCCGCCCTGCGCCACCCGCACGGCGGCAATGTCTTCGGGCCGGCCTGCGATCTTCACATGGGTGACGACCGCGCCGTTCTTCTGCGAAATGCCGACCATGTCGATCAACGCCGCACCCTTGCCCTCGATATGCGCCGCCTGGCCCAGAATATGGCCGATGGTGACGACGCCGGTGCCGCCGATGCCAGTGACCAGGATGGACCACGGCCGCGTCAGCGCCGGAAGCTCCGGCTCCGCCAGCACCGGGAAGGGAACCGTCTCGGCATCAATCGCCGGGGCCGCCACGGGCATGACCAGTTCGCCGCCCTCCACCGTCACGAAACTCGGGCAGAAGCCCTTGAGGCAGGAGAAATCCTTGTTGCACACCGACTGGTCGATCTGGCGCTTGCGGCCGAATTCGGTCTCGACCGGCATGATCGCCACGCAGTTCGATTGCACGCCGCAATCGCCGCAGCCTTCGCAGACCAGCTCGTTGATGAAGACGCGGCGGTTGGGATCGGGGAAGCTGCCCTTGCGCCGCCGCCGCCGCTTTTCCGCCGCGCAGGTCTGGTCGTAGATGATGACGCTGGCGCCGCTGACGCCCATCATCCCGGTCTGCACCGCCTGCAATTCGTCGCGGTGGTGGAAGCTCACGAACCGCGGAAAGCCGGCATCCGCCGGATACTTGTCGGGCTCGTCGGAGACGACCGCGATGCGCTCGACACCTATCGACCGCATCTGCTGGGCGATCTGCGGCACGGTCAGGCCACCGTCATTGCTCTGGCCGCCGGTCATCGCCACCGCGTCGTTGAACAGGATCTTGTAGGTGATGTTGACGCCGGAATTGACGGCATGGCGGATCGCCATGAGGCCTGAGTGATTGTAGGTGCCGTCGCCGATGTTCTGGAATACGTGGCTGCGCTTCGAGAACGGCGCCTCGCCCACCCAGTTGGCGCCCTCGCCGCCCATTTGCGTCGCCCCTTCGGTCTTGCGGCCGGGAACGAATTGGGCGAGCCAGTGGCAGCCGATGCCGGCATAGCCGCGGGCACCCTCCGGCAGCACGGTTGAGGAATTATGCGGACAGCCGGCGCAGAAATAGGGCACCCGCTGCACCAGATCGGCCTGATTGCGCGCCGTTGTCCCCCGCGATTGCAGGGCCGAGGCGCAGGCCTTGACCGCGCGATCCTTGATGCGCGAGCCCAGCGCCGCGGCGATCCGATTGGGCTCCAGCACGCCAAAGGCGGGAAATAGCGGATTGCCACTCTCGTCCGTCTTGCCGATGACGACGGGCCGGTGCTTCTCGCCATACAGCACGTCGCGCAATTGCGCCTCGATCAGCGAGCGCTTTTCCTCGACCACCATGATGGTGTCGAGGCCACGCGCGAAGTCGCGGACGATTTCAGGTTCGAGCGGCCAGACCATGCCGATCTTGAGCAGCCTGACGCCGATGCGCGCCGCCGCCGCCTCGTCTAGCCCAAGATCGTCGAGCGCCTGACGCACGTCGAGATAGCTCTTGCCCGCCGCCACGATGCCGATCCTGGCGCTTTTCCCGCCCTGCATGACGACGGCGTTGAGGCTGTTGGCGCGGGCAAAGGCGAGCACCGCCGGAATTTTCTGGGCATGCAGGCGCTCTTCCTGCACCACGCGGTCGTCGCTGGGACGGATATTGAGGCCGTCCGCCGGCAGCTTGTGATCGCGTGGAATGACAGTCCTGCCGCGCTCGGGGGCCGTCTCCACCACCGCCGCCGATTCGACCGTGTCATGCACGCATTTGAGCCCGGCCCACACGCCCGCGTAGCGCGACAGGGCAAAGCCGATGAGCCCGTAGTCGATGATTTCCTGAACCCCCGCCGGGGTCAAGACCGGGAACATCGCATCGCTGAGCGCCACGTCGCTGGCGTGCGCCACGGTGGAGGATTCGGCGCTGTGATCGTCGCCGGCCAGCACCAGGACGCCGCCATGCCTGGACGAGCCCGCCATGTTGGCATGGCGGAAGACATCGCCGGACCGGTCGACCCCCGGCCCCTTGCCGTACCAGATGCCGAACACGCCATCGAATTTACCTTCGCCGCGCATCTCGGCCTGCTGGCTGCCCCACAGGGCGGTGGCGGCGAGGTCCTCGTTGAGCCCCGCCTCGAACTTGATGTGGCGCGGCTCGAGCAGGGCGCGGGCGCCCATGAACTGGTTATCGACGGTGCCGACCGGCGAGCCGCGATAGCCCGTCACATAGCCCGCCGTATTAAGACCCGACTGGCGGTCGCGCTCCGCCTGCATGAGGGCGAGCCGCACGATCGCCTGCGGCCCGGTGAGAAACACCCGCGTCTTGGCGAGATCGTATTTGTCGGCAAGGCTGTGGACGGTCTTGGCCATGGCGGGCTTTTCTAGCATGTGCGGGAGCATGGCAATACCGATCGGTAAGTTCAATCTTCCCGCCCCCATTGCTGTCATCCCCGGGCTTGTCCCGGGGACCCATCAATCCACAACTTCGAACGCCTGAATTTTCTGCAAGATGGGTTGCCGGGACAAGCCCGGCAATGACCAATGATGGAGTACCGGGCGATCCTTGACAGAACCGCCGCCTTCGACCACCATAAATTCATGGGGAAGCGATCTCCCCACCAGGCGGCATGCCCAAGAATCGCGTCCTGTAACTTCAATAGAGGGCGCAACATGTCCGCACCGAATATGATTTCTCCTGACAAGCTTATCCGTCTCATCGGCACTCCGGCGGTGCCGGTCATCGTCGATGTCCGCACCGGGGAAGACTTCGATGCCGATCCCCGGCTCATTCCCGCCTCCATCCGAAGGTCGCATGCAAATGCCGCCGAGTGGGCGAAGGACTTCGCCGGCCGCGGCGTCGTCGCCGTCTGCCATCATGGCGCCAAGCTGAGCCACGGCACGGCGGCGTGGCTGCGCCATCATGGGGCCGAGGCGCAATCGCTGGAAGATGGGTTTGAGGGCTGGAAGAAGGCGGGCCTGCCGCTGGTTCCGGTCGCTAAAATCCCGCCGCGCGATGGGCAAGGGCGCACCGTGTGGGTGACACGGGCCAGGCCCAAGATCGACCGCATCGCCTGCCCCTGGCTGATCCGCCGCTTCACCGATGCCGATGCCGTGTTCCTTTTCGTGGCACCCTCGGAGGTCGCCATGGTGGCCGACCGTTTCAACGCCACCGCCTTCGATATCGAGGACACTTTTTGGAGCCATCGCGGCGACAAATGCACCTTCGATGTCATGATCGAGGAATTCGGCCTCGGCAGCGATGCGCTGGCGCGGCTTGCTGTGATCGTGCGCGGTGCCGATACGGCACGGCTCGATCTGGCACCGGAAGCGCCGGGCCTGCTCGGCGGGCCGGCCAAGAGGCCGCAGAGGCCCGGAAGCGCCGTACCCGCGTGTTCGCCGACGACCTGCAACAGCTCGAGGCCGGCATGACGTTCTATGATGCCTTCTATCGCTGGTGCCGCGATGCCACCGATGAAACCCACAATTGGCCCACCAATAAGGTCAAGCCGTGAGTGCGGCGCCAAGTTTCGCCGAGGCCGCGCGCCTCTGGGCCCGCATCGGCTGTCTCTCCTTCGGCGGCCCGGCGGGCCAGATCGCGCTCATGCACCGGGAGATCGTCGAAGAGCGGCAATGGCTGAGCGAGCCGCAATATCTCTCGGCCCTCAATTTCTGCATGCTGCTGCCGGGACCGGAGGCCATGCAGCTTGCCACCTATGCGGGCTGGAAACTGCATGGCGTCAAGGGCGGGTTGACCGCCGGTCTGCTGTTTGTGCTGCCCGGTGCCTTTGTCATTCTGGCGCTCTCGATGCTTTATGGCGCCTTCGGCAATCTGCCGTGGATCGCGGCGGTCTTCTACGGCGTCAAGGCGGCGGTGCTAGTGATCGTCATCGAGGCGCTGTTGCGGGTCGCCCGCCGCGCCCTCAAGACCAATGCCGACTGGCTGATCGCGGCGCTGGCTTTTCTGGCGCTGTATAGTTTCGATCTGCCGTTTCCGCTGATCATTGCCGCCGCCGCACTTGCCGGATTCTTGCGCGGCTCGAAGGAGGCCGCCGCCGCCACGACGACGCGGCCGACTTTCGCCGCACTTTCATCCACCATCGCCGTCTGGGCCGCCATCTGGCTCGCGCCGCTGGCACTCCTGGTGCTCTTGCTCGGACCCCATCACGTCCTCACCCAGATCGGCGTGTTCTTCTCCAAGCTCGCCGTCGTCACTTTCGGCGGCGCCTATGCGGTGCTGGCCTACATGGCCCAGGCCGCCGTCGAGGACAAAGCCTGGCTCAAGGCGCCGGAGATGATCGATGGCCTCGCCCTGGCCGAGACGACACCGGGGCCCCTCATTCTGGTCACCCAATTCGTCGGCTATCTCGCGGCACTCCGCGCCATGGGCGGCATCTGGGGCGGCATCGCCGGCGCCATCGTGACGCTGTGGATGACCTTCGCTCCCTGCTTTTTGTGGATCTTCGCCGGCGCCCCCTACATCGAACATATCGGCAAGAGCCCACGCCTCGCGGGCGCGCTTGCCGCCATCACCGCCGCCGTGGTCGGCGTCATTCTCAATCTTTCGCTGTGGTTCGGCCTGCACGTGATCTTCGCCAAGGTCGAGCGCATCGGCGGCGTCTTCAAACCCTGGTGGCCCGATTGGGCGACGCTCGACTGGGGCGCCGCCGGACTGACGCTTGTCGCGGCACTCGTGCTGCTGCGATTCCATCTCGGTGTCCCGAAGACGCTCGCTGTCTGCGCCGCCCTCGGACTGATCTGGAAACTGACGGCCTAATCCCAGCGCCAGAAATCGTTGCCCGCCTTGCCATAGGCGCGAGCCAACACCATCTTGTGGACCTCCGAGGCGCCGTCGACCAGGCGGGCGCAGCGGGCATAACGGTAGATCCAGCCGAGCACCGTGTCCTTCGAATAGCCCTTGGCGCCGCAGAGCTGGATGCTCACGTCGGCCGCCTTGTGCAGAACGTCGGCCACGTGAATCTTGGCCATCGAGGTTTCGGCTTGCGCCTTCTCGCCGCGGTCGAGCTTCCAGGCGGCGTGCATCACGAGGAGCCGGCCCTTCTCGATTTCCGCCGCCACCTCGCCCAGCATCATCTGCACGCTCTCGCGCGCCGCCAGCGCCGCGCCGAAGGCCTGGCGCTCCTTCACATAGCTTTGGGCGATTTCGAGCGAGCGCTTGGCGAGCCCCAGCCAGCGCATGCAATGGGTGAGGCGGGCGGGTCCGAGCCGCATCTGGGTCAAGCGCAAGCCGTCGCCCTCCTCGAGAAGGCGGTGCGCCTCGGGAATTTCGAGCCCGTCGAATTCCAGTTCGCACACGCCGCCATGTTCCTCCGGCGCCATGATTGGGATACGCCGCACAATGCGCCAGCCCGGCTGGTCCTTGCGATAGAGGAAGGCGGAAAGGCCGCGGCGCGGATCGTCCGAGGTGCGCGCCACCAGGATGAAATGCGCAGCCGCCGCAGCGCCCGAGATGAACCATTTTCGTCCGTGTACGACATATTTGCCGGAACGCTTCTCGGCCCGCGTCAGCATCATGCCGCCGGGATCGGAGCCGGAGCCGGGATGCGGCTCGGTCATCACGAAGGACGATCGCAGCTTGCCGTCGATTATTGGTTGCAGCCACTCGTCCTTCTCCGCCTCGCTCTTCAGGACCTTGTCGAGCACCGTCATGTTGCCGTCGTCGGGGGCGGCGCAATTGAACGCGGGCGGACCGAAGATCGAACGGCTCGCTTCCTCGTAGATGACCGCCCGGCCGGTCATCGTGAGGCCGAGCCCGCCGCGCGCCTTCGGCATCTGCGGCGCCCACAGGCCCGCCGCCTTGGCCTTGGCGCGCAGCCGATCGAGAACCGCCAGATCGATGTTCTCATAGGCGTCATAGGTGTCCTGACGCGCCTCGAGTGGCAGAACCTCGGCGGCGATGAACTCCCGCACCTTGAGGCGCAGGGCTTCGATTTCGGGCGGCAAGGAAAAGTCCATGGACACCTACCAGAATGCAGTCATGTGGCCGCCATCGGCCACGATTGTCGAACCGGTCATGAATCCGGAGGCCCGTTTCGCGGCCAGCAGCAGCAGCGCGCCGTCGAGATCGGATGGCTCGCCGACGCGGCGCTGCGGGATGCGCTTGCGCATTTCCTCCGAGGCGGCGCTGTCGAGAAAGTCTTGCGTCATTTCAGTGACGATATAGCCGGGTGCTATGGCATTGACCCTGATTTTGTGGCGGGCGAGTTCCTGCGCCAGGGCATTGGTCATCTGCAAGACCGCCGCCTTGCTGACGCAATAGGCGGCAGACCCCGGCGTCACCCGGTAGCTGAGGATCGAGGCGATATTGATGATCGCGCCTTCCTTGCCCGAAGCGATCAGCCGTTTGGCGAAAAGCTGCGACAGGTGCCAGACCGCATCGACATTGGTCCGCCGCACCCGCTGCCATTCGGCCGCGCCGGTATCGAGGAACTTGCCGTCGTCGGCGACCCCGGCATTGTTGATGAGCAATGTCACCGGGCCGAACACGCCTTCGGCTTCGTCGAACGCGGCGGGGAAGGTCTCGGGCTGCATGACATCGAGCGCCAGCGCGTGGGCTTTGCCGATCCTCTCCGCCAGGGCGGAAATCCGGTCCTTGCGCCGGGCCGCCAGCACCACTCTTGCGCCATGGGCCGCCAGCACCTCGGCAAAACGGGCGCCGAGGCCGGAGGAGGCCCCGGTCACCAGCGCCACTTCGCCGGTGAGATCGAACAGGTCATGGGCGGGGGTCACGGGGGCCATGAAATTGGACTTCCTTAAGGGCTTTGCGCTATCTAGACGCCAGTTGCCGTCAATCACAAGGCCTTGCCGATGACTGCCCGTTCGCCCCTCGTGGGCCTGCCCGCCGACACTTATGAAAATCACGGGCTGCTGTTTCATTCGCTCGGCGACAAATATGTCCGCGCCGTCGCCGAGGTGGCCCAATGCACCCCGGTGATGATCCCCGCCATGATCGATGCCCTGCATCTCGAGCCGTTGCTCGATCATTTCGACGGCATCCTGATAACCGGTGCCGTCTCCAACGTGCATCCGCCCCATTACGGCGAGCAGCCTACCGCCGATCACGAGCCCTACGACCACGCCCGCGACGCCATCACGCTCAAGCTGATCGGGGCGGTCATTGAGCGCGGCATACCGCTGTTCTGCATCTGCCGCGGCTTTCAGGAGCTGAATGTGGCGATGGGCGGCAGCCTCGAGACCGAATTGCAGCGCGGCGAAGGCAGGCTCGACCACCGCGCCGCCAAGTCCGACGACACCGACCTGCGCTACAGCCCCCGCCATGCGATCGCCATAACCCCGGGCGGCATGCTCGAGCGCATTCTCGGCAAGCGCCAGACCATGATCAATTCCGTCCACCGTCAGGGCATCAAGAAGCTGGCGCCGGGACTTATTGTCGAGGCCACGGCACCCGACGGAGTGATCGAGGCGGTCTCCGTCAAGGGCGCCAAGAGCTTCGCCTTCGGCACCCAGTGGCACCCCGAATACAAGGCCCGCGACAATCCCGATTCGGTGAAGCTCTTCGCGGCCTTCGGCGATGCGGTGCGCAAGCACGCCGCCGCCGCCCGGGGACCGGCGCGGCGGATTGCCTGACAAGCTGCTGAAAAACCTTTCGCGCGGCCATGCTTCGAGGCTCGCTGCTCAGGATGAGAATCTAGTATCCACAAGCCAAGGGCGGGTTCTTCTCATTCTTGGACGGGTTTGCAGGCCGTGGTTCTACACGTCAAGCGATCGATCTCTCTGAATCCAAATTCCCTTTGAACTTAAGTGCACCAGCAATCTCGCTCGCGGGAATTGCCCGGCTGAAGAGAAATCCTTGACCTTGTTGGCATCCTAGTGCGCGCAGGATCTCAAGCTGTTCCTTTGTCTCGATGCCCTCAGCCAGTGTCGTTAGTCCCAAACTTTGACCAATATTGATTGCCGCCCGGATTAATTCTGCTGACTTTGGCTTAATTCCAAGATCCCTGACGAAGGATCGGTCAATCTTGATCTTGTCAATTGGAAAACTATTCAGGTACCCCAACCCTGAATACCCGGTGCCAAAGTCATCCAAAGCAATGGACACGCCAAGGTCTTTCAGGTCCTTCAAAACATCGAACGTTTCGGAAGATTTTTCCAACAGACTTGACTCTGTGATCTCCAGTTCAAGCCTGTGGGCGGCAAGGCCAGACTTTCTGAGTGCGGCAGCGACCGCATCGACCAGTTTGCCGGATTTGAACTGGACAGGAGATATATTTACCGCGATTGAGAGATGCTTCTGCCAAGTGGCCGCCAACAGACAAGATTGTTCCAGCACCCAGTTTCCAATCGGGACAATCATCCCGCTGGATTCTGCAATTGGGATAAAGGCCGATGGTGGTATCACGCCTTTTTCAGGATGGTTCCAACGCAAGAGTGCCTCAAAGCCAACTTCCACGCAGCGATCCAGTTCCAACAGCGGCTGATAGAGAATCACCAGCTGGTTCCTGATCAAAGCTTGCCGAAGATCCTGCTCCATCTCACGACGCACTATCATCTGAAGCGACATTTGAGGTTCATAAATCCTGCATACGCCGCCGCCATCCGATTTTGCTTTATATAGAGCCAGGTCGGCGTTAGTCAGCAAGGTCGAGGCCTCAACAGAATCACTTAAGCTAAAACTCACCCCAGCACTTACTCCGACCAGAATGTGCTGATCACCGATCGCGACAGGATTGCTGAATGCATCGATCAATTCAATCGCAACAGCATGAGCGTCGTCTGGTTTGGTAAGCATTCGAAGGAGTATCACAAACTCATCGCCACTCAGCCGAGCAACAATCCCCCGATCACCAATGCACTCTTCCAGTCTATTAGCCACCCCAACAATGAGGTTGTCACCCACTTGATGTCCCAGAGTGTCATTGACGCTCTTGAAGTCATCAATATCTAGGAGAATAATCGCTGTATAATAATGGTTCTGCGTCTTTTGGGCGACCGAACCCTCTAAAAATTCAAGGAAAAATCTTCGATTGGGGAGGCCAGTTAGCGCATCATGTTCTACGAGGTATTGAATACGTGCATCGTGTTTCCTGCGCTCAGTGACATCAATGACCGAAACAATTGCCGCGTCCCTGTTATTGTATCTGATAGGTTTGGCATAGGTACTCACCAGAATCTCGGTACCGTCGGCCTTGAGATGCGTCCAATCCTGTTCGCCACTGTCCACACCAAAATTGTTCCTCGCGTCGTCTAATATTCTCTGATACTCGCTCGGAGGTCGTATATCTAACAAAGTCATCTTCAGAAACTCGTCGCGCGTATAGCCATAGTGTTCGAGAGCAGCGGAATTGACGTCGATATATCTGTGACTTGATTTTTCAACGACCCACATCGGAACCGGGTTGTTCTCGAAGAGCAAGCGGAAGGAGTCGCTAGCATTCTTATCGTCGGTGATATCGGTTCTCACGAAGATTTTTTTCCCATCGGGAGTCAGGTGCTGATCGTAACGAATCCAACGCCGATCGCCGTAATTCTGTTCGACAATCGTGCCGCCCTGGTTGAGGCGATTCATTCGATTCCTCAACCACTCGTCTTCTTCCTCCGCGCTCATCTTCTCGTGGTAAAGTTCATTCTGGAGGAACTCGCGGTGAATAGCTTCAACACTGACTCCCGGCTTGAAATGCTCGGCTAAATGAGGAAACATTTTCTCATAGTTTTTATTCCACAGGACAAGATTGTTCTGTGCGTCTACAAGAACAATGGCTTGCGGCAGATATTCTATCAGCTGCCGGATTTCGGCATGGTCCACAATAGTATTTTGTCGTGCCAGTTCCGTAATGGCCGCAGTCTCCCGAAGCTCAATATGAGCTCTTCGAAGTTCCATTCGGTCTTCAGCGATGCTTGCCAGCCTTTTAAGCAAAATCTGCTGTTGCTCTGTGATCCGGCGTGGCACAACGTCGGCGACAGCGAGAGTACCTAGGGCAAAGCCATCAATATCTCTAAGAGTAACACCGGCATAAGACCGGATATGATGCGGTCCCGTCACCATCGGGCTGCCCGCAAACCGCGCGTCCAAGGTTGCATCTGGAACAACCATAACGCCTTCACTCTTCAGGGTATGGTCACAGAAGCTGATTGCGCGTGGAACTTCGTCAAGATCAATTCCGATTCTGGCTTTGAACCAATTGCACTCCGCCTCAGTCATGCAAAGAAATGCCATCGGAGCGCCGAACAACTCCGCCACCAATCTTACGATGTCATCAAATGCCGCTTCTGGCGGCGTTCGCGATATATGATACTGGCCCAGACGGCGAAGTCGTTCCTGTTCCTGTTGATCAAATTGTGGATTACTCCGCATACGAAGCCCTCGCATCGGTCGCGTGGTGTACCAAGATGTCTGTCAGCTGCCTTGCTGAGGTAGACCAGTTCTGGCGACAAAATCTTGACCGTGATCCACTGTGTTGAAAAAAATTATATTGGCGGTTAATTGCGCATTGGAAACAAATAATCTCCCTGCATTGGTTAATCGTCGATGAATTTGACGCAAATCGCGTTTCCCTTACTGCTTGCCATAAGCACTCACGAGCCAGTGCGGGCAAGGCTCGTCATCTGGAAAAACGAAATTACACTGACGCGCGATACCGGCAAAGCGCAGCGATACCGGCATTCGCACTATCCAAAACTTTAGGACCTAGCAAACAACAGGAAACCCATTGGCACGTTGAAAGAGCTATCCAATCTTTCAACGCGGCAATGTTCTTCGTGAGGTCCGTTGTTGGCCCCAAGCGGACGCCCATGACTGCCCCGCGTCGCTCGTGAAAGCAGGTGCCAAGCGTCAGATTTCGTCCACTAGGGTAGCTTACAGCAGCGCCGCCAGCCCCGCGAGATCGGCGATCACCGCGGCGGGCTTTCCGGGGATGCGGTCGTCCTTCAACCCGAAGCGGTCGACGCGCACCGCCTGGAAGCCGAATTGCGCCGCCCCTTGGGCATCCCAGCTATTGGCCGAGACGAAGCACACCGAGGCCGCCTCCTGGAGCTGGAATTTGTGCAGGGCATGGCGGTAGACCCGGCGGCTCGGCTTGTAGATGCCGACATCCTCGACCGACAGGACCAGATCGATATGCCGGTCGAGGCCCGCCGCGCGCACCGCCGAATCGAGCATCGACGGGCTGCCATTCGAGAGAATGGCGGTGAGCAGGCTGCGGCTCTTGGCGGTGGCGAGCGCCTCCTTGGCGTCCGGGTAAGGATCGAGCTTGAGATAGAGCGCCATCAGCTCGTCCTTGAGGCCGGGATCGTCGATGGCGAGGGCCTCCAGCGCATAGTCGAGCGCATCGCCCGTCACATGCCAGAAATCCGCATGCACCCCCATCAGGCTGCGCAGCCAGCTATATTCGAGCTGCTTCTGCCGCCACAGCCGCGACAGCTCGTCGGCCTTCGGCCCGATCTCCGCGGCAAGCTTGCGGATCGGCCCGTGCACGTCGAACAGCGTGCCATAGGCATCGAACACGCAGGCCCTGATTCCCTCGAGCTTCGCCATGCCGCCGCTTCTCCTCAAGCCACGAGCCGTCTATGCTAGCGGCATTCAAGGAAAACTCAAATGCCGCACGATGGACACGATCACGATCACGAGGGCTCGGAACTTTCGCCCATTGTATTGAGAGTAAAGGCGCTGGAATCGCTCCTCGTCGACAAGGGCTATGTCGATCCGGCGGCGCTTGACGTATTGATCGAAACCTATGAGACGAAGGTGGGCCCGCGCAATGGCGCCCGGGTCGTGGCCAAGGCCTGGAGCGATGCGGGTTTCGCCGATTGGCTGAAGCGCGATGCAACCGCGGCCATTGCTTCTCTCGGCTATCAGGGCCGCCAGGGCGAACACATGGCGGCGCTGTTCAACACGCCCGCAATTCACAACATGGTCGTATGCACGCTCTGCTCCTGTTACCCCTGGCCGGTCTTGGGACTGCCGCCGGTGTGGTATAAATCGCCGCCCTACCGCTCGCGCGCCGTCATCGATCCGCGCGGCGTGCTCGGCGATTTCGGCGTGAGCTTGGCCGAAGACGTGGAAGTGCGCGTCTGGGATTCGACCGCCGAGATCAGATATCTGGTAATCCCGCTGCGCCCCGCCGGCACCGATGGTTGGGACGAAGAGCGATTGGCGGAATTGGTCACCCGCGATTCGATGGTCGGCACCGGCCTTGCGAGGTCGCCGCGGTGAACGGACCCCAGGACATGGGCGGCATGATGGGCTTCGGGCCGGTCAGGCCGGAACCCGATGAGCCGTGGTTTCACGCCGAATGGGAGGCCCACGCTTTTGCCCTGACGCTCGCCATGGGCGCCACCGGCTCCTGGAACATCGATACCTCGCGCCATGCCCGCGAGCGCCTGCCGCCCGCCACCTATTGGTCGGCGAGCTATTATGAAATCTGGTTCGAGGGCCTGATCAAGCTGCTGACCGAGCGCGGCTTGGTGGCAGCCGACGAAGTCCGCGCCGGCAAGTCCGTGCAGCCGCCGCGCCCGGCGGCCCGGGTGCTGAAGGCGGACATGGTCGCGGCCGCCCTGACCAAGGGCGGTCCCGCCGACCGGCCGGCATCGGCCGCGGCGCGATTCAAGGCCGGCGACAAAATCCGTACACGGAACATTCACCCGCAAGGCCACACCCGCCTGCCGCGTTATGCCCGCAGCCATCTGGGCGAGATCGTCCATGTCCACGGCTGCCATGTCTTTCCGGATTCCTCCGCCCATGACCAGGGCGACGATCCGCAATGGCTCTACACGGTGAGGTTCACCGCCCGCGAATTGTGGGGGCATGACACGCGCGACAGCATCCACATCGACCTGTGGGAGCCCTATCTCGAGGCAATGCCATGAATGGCGCCCACGATCTCGGCGGCATGATGGGTTTTGGGCCGGTCGTGCCGGAGCCGAATGAGCCGGTGTTCCATGCCCCTTGGGAGGCGCGACTTTTCTCCCTGGTCCTGGCTACGGGCGAGCATGGCCGCTGGACGCTCGATGAAGACCGCAGCGCCTGCGAAAATCGTCCGCCGGCGGAGTATCTGCGGCTCTCCTATTATGAAATCTGGCTGGCGGCCTTCGCCAAACTGCTGGCCGAAAAGGCTGTGTTCGGCGCTCCGCCTTCTCCATCCCAGGTGCTGCGGCCGCGGAACGTGGCGGCGACGCTGCTGGCGCGCGGCGAATATGTGCGAGAGGCCCCTGCCCCGCAGAAATTCCGCGTCGGCGACAAGGTCCGCGCCCGCAATGTTCATCCCGTGGGCCATACTCGCCTGCCCCGTTATTTGCGCGGCCATGCCGGCGAGATCGTTCGCATCCACGGCGCCCATGTGTTTCCCGACTCCAATGCCCATGGCAAAGGTGAGGATGCGCAATGGCTTTACACCGTGCGCTTTGCAGCCGGCGAAGTCTGGGGCACGTCCTCACCCGACAAGATTCACGCCGATCTCTGGGAGCCTTATCTTGCAGCCCTCTGACCCGGTATTCAACGAGCCGTGGGAAGCGCAGGCCTTCGCCATGGCGGTGAAGCTCAACGAGGCGGGCTTCTTCACCTGGAGCGAATGGGCCGAGATGCTGGGCGCCGAAATCGCCGCCCATCCGGACGAACACTATTACGAAAACTGGCTGGCGGCGCTCGAGAAGCTGGCGGAGAAGAAGCAGCTGATGACACAAGCCGAACGCCAACAGCGCATCGCCGAATGGGACCGCGCCGCAAGGTCAACGCCGCATGGCAAGCCGATCTCACTCAGCCGATATTAGCTAGCCACGGGAAGTTCTCGAGCAGCCAGTAGGACATGTCCTGCATGGCGCCGGTGAGGAACATGAAACCGGTGAGCACCAGCAATCCGCCCATGACGCGCTCGACGGTGCGCAGATGCTTGCGGAAGTCCGAGAGAAAACTGAGAAACACGCCGACCCCCGCCGCCGCCAGCAGGAAGGGAATGCCGAGGCCGAGGGAATAGACGGCGAGCAGCCCCGCCCCATTGGCCACGTCCTGCTCGCTCGCCGCCAGCGACAGGATCACCGCCAGCACCGGCCCGATGCAGGGCGTCCAGCCGAAGGCGAAGGCCAAGCCAATGACATAGGCGCCGAGCGGCCCCGCGGGTTTCGCCGCGCCATGATAGCGCGCCTCGCGATTGAGAAAGCCGAGCCTGAAGACGCCGAGAAAATGCAGCCCCATCACGATGATCATCACTCCGGCGATCTGGGCCAGCACCGTCAGGTGCTGGCGCAGCAACTGCCCCACCAGCGAGGCGCTGGCGCCGAGCATGACGAAGACCGTGGTGAAACCCGCCACGAACATCAGGGCGGCGAGCAAGGTGCGGCGCTGCTGCTGCGCCGCCGTGGCGCCGGGCTGCGACAGCTCTTCCAGCGAGGCGCCACTAATGAAGCACAGATAGGGCGGCACCAGCGGCAGCACGCACGGGCTGAGGAAGCTGATCACCCCGGCGAGGATTGCGGCACCAATCGAAACGTGGAGGTCCATGGCTTGTAACTGACAGGCTTGCGAGCCGGGTTCAACTCAATGATGGTCACGTGTCCGGCACTTCGGACTTGATCCTGAAAACGTTATATTATAACGTTACACGATGAATTGTTGGATCCGAGCCTTCGCCGCCGCAATCGCCTGTCTCCTGGCGAGCCTTCCGGCCCGGGCGGAACTGAAAGTCATCGCCTCGATCATGCCGGTGCACGGCATCGTCGCCGCGGTCATGGGCAATGTGGGACGACCCGAACTCCTGCTCTCCGGCCGGCTGTCCGAACACGCCGCGAGCTTCACGCCGTCGCAGATCGCCCACCTCGGCAAGGCCGATCTCGTCTTCATCGTGAGCGCCGGTCTCGAACGCAAGCTCGGCCAATTGAGCGGCAGTGAAGCGATGAACGGCAAGGTCTTCGTGGAATTGGCCAAGGCCCCCGGCGTGAAAACCCATCCGATCCGCGCCGGCGGCGGCTGGGCGAAGGACGATCACGGCGATGCAGGCGTGAGCCTGCCCATCGACCCGCATGTCTGGCTCGATCCGGACAATGCCAAGGCCATGGCCGATGCGGTTGCCGCGGCACTCTCACAGGCCGATCCCATCAATGCGACCACCTATGCAACGAATGCCGCGGCATTCGCCGCCGCGCTCGATGCTCTCTCCGGCGAGATCGAGGCCGCCCTCGCCGGCGTCAAACACAAGCCCTATATCGTCTTTCACGACGCCTATCAGTATTTCGAGCGGCGCTTCGGCCTCGATGCGGTGGGCAGCATCGCCGATTTTTCCGCCGCCGCCCCCTCGGCCCAGCGGCTCCGCGCCATACGCGGCAAGATCGCGGAAACCACGGCTGTCTGCGCCTTTCGCGAACCGCAATTCGATGAGAAATTCGTCGCGACCGCGATCGAAGGCAGCACCGCCAGGTCCGGCACTCTCGATCCCCTGGGCGCCGATCTCGTGCCCGGACCGGACGCCTATCCGCAGCTCCTGCGCAATCTCGCCGCAAGCCTCGCCGCCTGCCTCGCGGGCTGATCCGCAGCTTCACTTTTCCGCCGCAATGACCCATCATTGCCGGCTGGTGAGTTGCAGAGGATCGGATGGCGGCAGGACGCGGCGGAGCATTGACGATTGTCCTCTTGGCGGCGTGCGTGTCGACGCCCGCGCTGGCTCACCCGCATGTGTGGATCGAGATGCGCTCCGATATCGTCTTCACCGATGACGGCCTGATCAAGGGCGTCAATCTCGAATGGACCTTCGACGATACCTATACCCAGGCGGCGCTCGACGGTCTCGACAGCGATGGCGACGGCGTCTACAGCCAATCCGAGATCGAGCCGCTCAGCAAGGAGAACATCGCCTCGCTGAAGGACTATGAATACTTCACGGTCATGCGCATGAACGGCGAGAAGCAGGAGATCGGCGAGGTCACCGAATACGGCCATATCTGGAGCAACGACAAGCTCGCCCTGCATTTCCATGTGCCGCTGAAAAATCCGGTCGATCCCACCAAGGGCCGGTTCATGGTCAAGGCCTACGACCCGGAATTCTTCATCGCCATCGACTATGTCAAGGACGATCCGGTGGCGGTCCTCGGCAACATCCCCGCCGCCTGCAAGCTGGCGGTGAAGCCGGTGCCGACCGACGCCGAACTCGAGGCGACCCGCCAGATGCTCTCCACCAAGGGCACCGACTGGCAGCCCGAGAACAACGAGGATTTCGGCGCCATGTTCGCGCAAGCCGTGGCGATCGAATGCACCCCGTGATGCGATTGCTGGGCTGCCTCCTGGCGCTCTTCATCCTGCTGGCGCCAGCCCAAGCGCAGACGGCGGCGGAGCCCACTCCGCAGGTGACGATCAACAAGAAGAAGCTCCTGGTGCAGCCGCGCAATGCCGACGGCACGGTGCATGAGACCACCTTCCGGGAAGACCCCATCCTGTGGGCGCGTGACAAGCAGCAGGGGTTCTATCGCGCCATGGCAGGGGCGCTCCGCAACATCAAGACCGGAGCGCCGTTCGCCGCTGCCTCGACCCTGATGCTGTTGAGTTTCGGCTATGGCGTGTTCCATGCCGCTGGTCCCGGCCATGGCAAGGCCGTCATTTCCGCCTGGCTTCTGGCCACCGAGAACGAATTGCGCCGCGGCGTGCTGATCGCCTTTCTCAGCGCAATTATCCAGGCCATCACCGCCATCCTGATCGTCAGCATCCTGCTGCTGGCGGTCGCCAGCGTGGGAGCCGCGGCGCGCGATGTGGCGGGGGTCCTGGAAAGCGCCAGCTACGGCCTCATCGCCCTCATGGGACTCTATCTTGTGTGGACCGCCTTCCGGCCTGCCGGCCACGCCCATCATGCCCACGCCCATCATGATCACGGCCACCACGGACACGATCATCACGGCCATGAATGCACCCACCCTCATGTTCCGGAGGCAAAGCAGGTGAAAGGCGCCTGGTCCCTAACCAAGGCCTTCTCGCTCGCTTTCGCGGTGGGCATCCGGCCCTGCACCGGCGCCATTCTGGTCTTGATCTTCGCCAATGCGGTGGGCCTCTATTGGGCGGGCATCGCCTCGACTTTCGCCATGGCGGTGGGCACCTTCCTGACCGTCTCGGCGATTGCCGCCATTGCCGTCTACTCCAAGAAGCTCGCCGAGCGGCTGGCGCGCCAGGACGATCGCTGGCTGAACTGGCTGGCCATCGGCCTGCGCCTTGGCGGCGGGGCGGCCATCGCCGGTCTCGGCGCCATTCTGTTTCTGGGTTCGCTCGGCACCAGCAATGCGACGATGTGAGGCACGGCACCGGAGCCTTGACTAAGTCTCCATATGTCTGTTATTCTCGACACATGGACAATAAAATTGCCGTCGAGACTCTTTCGGCTCTCGCCCAGCCAACCCGGCTGGAGGTCTTCCGCCTGCTGGTTCGCAGTGAGCCGGACGGACTTCCGGCGGGCGAAATCGCCCGCAAGCTGGATGTGCCGCACAACACCATGTCCGCGCACCTCGCCATTTTGAGTCGCAGTGGACTTGTCTCCTCCGAGAAGCATAGCCGAAGCATCGTCTACCGGGTCCAACTGGCCTGTGTCCGCGAACTCATCGTCTACCTGCTGCGCGATTGCTGTGCCGGCAAGCCCGAACTCTGCGCCCCCCTGATCGCCGACCTTTCCCCGTGCTGTGTTTCCGATGGAGCCGCATGTGCCTGATCCCGTTTATAATGTGCTTTTCTTGTGCACCGGCAATTCGGCGCGCTCGATTCTTGCCGAAGCCAGTCTCCAGCGCGAGGGCCAGGGCCGTTTCAACGCCTATAGCGCCGGAAGCCGGCCCAAGGGCGAGGTTCATCCCTACGCCCTCGATTTGCTGCGGCAACTCGATCATCCGGTGAGGGATTTGCGTTCCAAGAGCTGGGACGAGTTCGCCTTCCCCGGCGCGCCGCAGCTCGATTTCATTTTCACGGTTTGCGACAACGCCGCCGCCGAGGTTTGCCCGATCTGGCCCGGCCGGCCGATGACGGCCCATTGGGGTCTGCCCGATCCCGCCGCCGCCGCGGGTAACGAGGCCGAACGCCGTCTTGCCTTCTCCGAGACTTACCGGATGCTGCGCAACCGCATCGGCGTCTTCGTCAATCTGCCATTGGCTTCGCTCGACCGCCTGAGCCTGCCAAAGAAACTCGGCGACATCGGCCGCGCCTGATCCGGGAAACATCATGTCCACATTCGAACGCTACCTCACGGTCTGGGTCGGCCTGTGCATACTCGCCGGCATCGCGCTGGGCCAACTCATGCCCCCGGTCTTCGAGGCAATCGGTTCGCTCGAAATTGCCAAGGTCAATCTGCCCGTCGCCATCCTCGTCTGGCTGATGATCGTGCCGATGCTGGTGAAGATCGATTTCGCGGCGCTTTCACAGGTGACGCAGCACTGGCGCGGCATCGGCGTCACGCTGTTCGTCAACTGGGCGGTGAAGCCCTTCTCCATGGCGCTGCTTGGCTGGCTGTTTATCGGCTGGCTGTTCCGGCCGTTTCTCCCCGCCGCGCAGATCGACAGCTACATCGCCGGGCTGATCCTTCTGGCCGCCGCGCCCTGCACGGCCATGGTCTTCGTGTGGAGCAACCTTTGCAACGGCGAGCCGCATTTCACGCTCAGCCAAGTGGCGCTCAACGATCTCATCATGATCGCCGCCTTCGCACCGATTGTCGGCCTGCTGCTCGGGCTTTCCGCCATCGCCGTGCCGTGGCAAACGCTGCTGCTCTCGGTCGTGCTCTACATCGTCGTGCCGGTCATCGCCGCCCAACTGGTCCGCCGCTCCGCGATGGTCGCCGGCGGACAGGGCGCGCTCGGGAGTTTGCTGGGCAAGCTGCAGCCAGTCTCGCTCGCGGCGCTTCTGGCAACCCTCGTGCTGCTGTTCGGATTTCAGGGGCGGCAGATCATCGCCCAGCCGCTGGTCATCGTCCTGCTGGCGGTGCCGATCCTCATCCAGGTCTATTTCAACTCGGGCTTCGCTTATCTGCTGAACCGCATGACCGGCGAGAAGCATTGCGTCGCTGCCCCCTCGGCCCTGATCGGCGCCAGCAACTTCTTCGAGCTTGCGGCCGCCGCCGCCGTCAGCCTCTTCGGCCTCAATTCGGGCGCCGCCCTCGCCACCGTCGTCGGCGTTCTCATCGAAGTGCCGGTGATGCTGTCGGTGGTGAAGATCGTCAATGCCAGCAAGGGCTGGTATGAAAGGTCTCCGGCAGCGGTTCCGGAGGAATGATGGGTATGCTCGAAATTGCGCTAAAACCCGCGCTGACGGCCAGTGTCGCCGATCGCCTCAACGCCGAATGCTTCTGCATGACACTGGACCGCGAGCTGCTGCTTCGACACTTGCAGAAGGTTGCCGGTGTCGAGGGTCTATGGCGGAACCTCGCCGAAAGCCATCCGCATCTCCTGGCGGCGACGCCAGCCTTCGTCTCGCAGCATGACCTCGAACGGATGCTGGCCGTCGTTACCGCCGTCGAACGCGTCGCCGGGCTCGCGGCCTATCGCGATGCGGTTCTCGCGCCGGCTCCACCCATCGCGCGCCACGATTTCGGCCCGCGCGGCGTGTTCATGGGCTATGATTTCCACATCACGCCCTCTGGACCGAAGCTCATCGAGATCAACACCAACGCCGGAGGCGCATTCCTGAATGCCGCGCTTCGCGATGCCCAGCGGGCCTGCTGCAAGGAAGTGAGCGACCACTTCCTGTCGCCCATCGGCGAGCATTTCGAGACCGCCGTCGCGGCGATGTTCCTGAACGAGTGGCGCCTGCAGGGAAGAACCGGCCCGTTGCGCTCCATCGCCATCGTCGACGAAGCGCCGGAGCGGCAATATCTCTATCCCGAGTTCGTTCTCGCCAAGGCGGTGCTCGAGCGGCAGGGTTTCGATGTGACGATCTGCGATGCCGCGGCGCTGACCTACGCGGATGGTACATTGTGGGCCGCCGGCCGCGGCATCGACCTCGTCTACAACCGGCTGGTGGACTTCACCTTCGCCAGGCCGGA